>JABMRB010000961.1 GCA_013202865.1 Candidatus Nealsoniibacteriota bacterium
ACCAGGGTAGCTACGGTCGCCAGACCGTGGTTTGAGCGGCGCATCCACGGTCTGGCGACCGTAGCTACCGAATTCTTGCGAATCCGGCTACCAGCACTGCTATCGGAGTTGGTATTGCTGCCGATTTGACCTCCGGCAGAATGTGACCTAGGCTTAAAGTTGAAGAGACCTTTTCAAGCGTTCCCATCGTATCACGACGGGCCGGTCGGCCCGAGCTTTTCGAGTTTTCCTTGCCGTGTGATTGTTGATTGTGGCACCCCCGGCGCGGGTGGCTGAGACGTCTGTGCCGGCGCCGGGATCACGGTCCGCGACGTTGCCCGCGAGAATGCCGATCATGTCAGCCATGCAGAGCCAAGACCCTGTGACGGGGGCGTTGCGACAATCGATTCCCGCGAAGGCCAAGGCGAACGAATCGTCACAATCCGGCAGCGACCCGGCCACTCGGCTGCAACGCCGCCGCCGTCGCAGACGCCGGCGCGGCGCGTTTCTCGTTGAATTTGCCGTGGTCGCGCCGGTCTTCTTTCTGCTGGTTTTCGGCATGCTCGAGTTTGGGCGGATGGTGATGGTCCAACAGATTCTCACCAACGCCTCGCGCGAGGGTGCCCGCCGCGCCGTTCTTGAGCAGTCGACCAAGGCCGATGTGGAAAACACGATCGCCGTCTTCCTGGACAATCAGTCGGTATCCGGGGCGACGGTAACCGTCACGCCCGACCCGCTCACGAGTGTGGGGTTCGGCGACCCGGTGAGCGTAGTAGTCTCCGTGCCGTACAGCCAGGTAAGTTGGCTCCCGACGCCAGGGTTCCTTGGCGCAAAGCAATTGACCGCACAGAGTGTGATGTGCGGAGAAAGGGCTGAATGATGTTCTCAACCTCCCAACGCCGACGCGGCAACATTATGGTTCTCACGGCTGTGCTGATGGTGCCCCTGTTGGGTCTGCTGGCATTTGCGATCGACCTGGGCTACATCATGAACGCCCGCACCGAGCTCCAGCGCACGGCGGACGCCTGCGCGTTGGCTGCGGCCCGCGTGTTACCCGATCAGGCCGACGCGGTGACGGTCGCCCAATCCTTCGCGCAGCAGAACTACGCCAACGTGGGCCCGGATCTCGATGCGTCGAACGTCGAATTCGGGTTCTGGGACCGGGACCACGTCCAGTTCATCGTGCCGCCGCCGAGCGGCATGCAGCCCAACGCCGTACGCGTCACGCTCGAGCGGACCGCGGGCACCGGAAACCCGCTGGGGATGTTCTTCGCCCGCGTGTTGGGCGCCGACACGGCCGACACGGCGGCCTCGGCCACAGCGACGTACGACCGCGCGCTGTGCGGGCCGTTCGTGGGGATCGAGTCGCTCTCCATCCCGGGTAACCCGCAGACGGACAGCTACGACTCGGAGAAGGGCCTCTACGGTTCGTCGAACCCCGGACACCAGGGCAGTATATGCAGCGACGGCCCGATCAGTGTGGAAGGGACGGCCTTCGTCCGAGGTCACGCCAGGGCCGGCAAAGGCCATGGTGTCACGCAGACCGGCACTACCGAGATTAGCCGAAGCAAGGGATCCCGATTGAAGCCGCTGGTGATGCCACCGGTCGACGCCAGCGACGCGGCGGTGAACAACGACAACGACCAGGTCCCGCTGATCCTCACGGGCAACGATTTGGTGAGCCCGGTCGACGCGGACGGCAACTTCCTGCTCGACGGCGGCAAGACGATCACGCTCCCGGAGGGGACCTACTACTTCAACGATTTCACGCTGGCCGGGAATGCAGTCCTCAACACGACCGGCAAGGTCGTCATCTACCTCACCGGCGATCTCTACCGGGGCGGACTTGTCTTGGTCACCAACAGCAGTAAGCTGGCGTCCAATCTACAGATCCTGATGACCGGCGGGACGGCCGAGGTCACCAGTCAAAGCGACTTCTACGGCGTGATCTACGCGCCGAACACTCCCGTCAGCCTTGCCGGCGGTTCGGACGTCTTCGGAGCGATCGTCGGCAAGACGCTGCTGGTGACCGGCGATGGAACGGGCCACTACGACGAATCTCTGGAGTTGGAAGGGCTGGAATTCCCGACAAGAACGAGCCTGGTGGACTGAGATGAATCGTCAACGCTTCAAGATGATCGTGCTGGTCTGCGGCGCCGCCGCTTTGCTGTGGGTGGGATGGATCAATTGTCGGTCGTCGGCGGCGTTGTCCGGACAACGTCGCGCGGCCGTGTCGGCGCCGCAACTCGTCGCCACGTCGGTTCGACGCGACCTGGGGACCGTTGCCCGTAGCGCCGTGCTGCGAACGACCTTCCGCGTCGCCAACCGGGGTACGCGTCGGCTGGTGCTGGTCGAGCAGGGCCAGCGCTGTTGTGGCGGATCCGTCGGCGTGCAAGAGATCATCGTGCCGCCGGGCGATTCGCGAGACGTGCCGGTCCAAGTCGACGTGGGCCCGTGGTTGGGGCGCATGGAGCAGACGGTGCAGTACACGACGAACGATCCGCAAAGGCCCCGATTCTCGGTGACCGTCTTCGCCAAGGTCATCCGGTAGCATGCGTGAAACGTGTGGCAAGGCATGGGCTATCTCGGCAGTTGACCTCGTTGCGAGGCTCTGCCTGGCAACGCAATGCCCCGAGGCTCTGTCTCGTTGAAGGGGAGTTCGCTGTGCCACAAGGAGTGCCGGAAGGAGTAACGTTCGTCCGTGGCCCGGGGAGGCGGAGCCTCCAAGACAGTGCGTCCCCAGGCGGAGCCTGGGAACGAGGATGGCAGTACGAGAGCGGCAATTCTCTCCCGATTTGACTTGCGGTGAAACGTGACCTAGAGTTTCCAATGGAGGGACCTTGCAAGCCTTCGAGCCGTTTTCTGCTTGGCCAATCGGCCGACCGGCAACGACGTAAGCTTGTGTGATCCACCGTTGCTCCGCTCGTGTGCGGAGTCTTGTCCACGTTATCCCGTTTTGTCTTTTCGGAGGTCAATGCCATGGTGTCTCGTCAACTCGGATTGTGTGCGTGGAGTCTTCGCTGGTGCTTGGCGATGCTGTTGGCGGCGGCATTTGTCGGCGTCGCATTTGCCCAAGAGCAACGCGTGGTTCGCGTCGAGGAAGATTGGGAACTGGTGATCGACGAACCGGCGCCGGATCGCAACGCCCCGCAAGTAACCACGATGTTCTCGCCGCTGGACTCGCCCGAAGGATGGCTCCATGCCACCCTGGACGTCAACTACCAGACGCTACCCGACTTCTCTGCCGGCGGCATGCAACTGACCGTCTGGCACTGGTACGTGCCGTTTCGCGAGCAGGTACTTCCGAACTACTCCTACCTGGCGAACGACGGAGAGACGGTCCGCTGGACGCAGGTGATGGATCTGGCCGACTGCGGCTTGATCTTCGAAGTCATCAACGGCAGTTCCACCACCTGGGGTGACTTCGGCGGCCAAGGCTATCTCAAGAAGATAATCTACACGTCGCTGCCGAGCCTCAACGCCTATTCCCCCGATATTTCGGCCGCACACTCGGGCGTCAGTTACGCGGGCAATCGCGTGAAGTCGCTGGTGCTCAAGCGGGTTCGCCGCACCCTGGACACCGAAGAAGTGATTGAGGACACCACCGAACGGGTCGTCCACGCTCAGCAGTAATATGCCATGGACAACCGCCGAAATCACCTTCCGGAGATAGTCTAATGAAACTTCACGGTTGCAAGCGGGATCGGCGCCGAGAGCGCCGTTGTGGAAGCATCCTTGTCCTGGCCGCCTTCTTCATGGTCGCGGCCTTCGCCATGCTGGCGTTTGCCGTCGACATGGGTTACCTGCACGTGGTTAGCAGCCAGTTGCAGAAATCGGCCGACGCCTCGGCCCTGGCGGCGACTTGGGACCTGATCGACGAGGGCAAACTCACCGGCGACGGCGATCCCGAGTTGATCATTGCCGAGGCCCGAGCGCGGGCCGAGGAATACGCCGCACTGAACAAGGTCGCCGGATACAGCCCCGTGCTCTCTTTGGAGGACGTCCAGATCGGACAACTCGTCGACCCGACCAATCCCAACGACGTGATGATCTTCACCGATCCGAGCCGCTACAACGCGATCCGCACCCGCGTCCGCTGGACGTCGGAGCAGAACGGCCCCGTCTCGCTCTTCTTTGCCAAGGTGTTGGGGATCAATTCCGCCAACGCCCAGACCGAGGCCACGGCCGTGTTTCTGGACAATCTCAACGGGTTCCAAACTCCGTCCGACGGATCCAACGTGAAGTTGCTTCCCTTCGCGCTCGACTGGGACACCTGGTTCGCTCGGAGGATTGCCCAAAAGAACCTGCCCGCTCCCCCTCCCGACGGCATTACCGACGACTACAAAGCCGTTCGGCACAGCGACGGATCCTGGCATGTCGAGCCCGGGCCGGACGGCATCCTCGAGGTCAACCTCTTCCCGCAAGGAACCGGCTCGCCCGGTAACCGCGGCACCGTTGACATTGGCGCCGCCAACAACAGCACCGCCGATCTCGCCCGACAGATCCTCTATGGAATCACGCCGGCCGATATGGCCTATCTCGACGGCGGTAAGTTGGAATTCAACGAAGACCACGAGTTGTTCCTCAACGGAGACACAGGTATCAGCGCGGGGATGAAAGACGAACTGGCGTCGATCATCGGTAAGAAGCGGTGTATCCCGATTTTCAGCGATGTCTCGGGCAACGGCAACAACGCCACCTATACGATTGTCCATTTCGCGGGCATCCGGATCATGGACGTGAAGCTGACCGGAAGCATGTCGAGCAAGAAGGTGATTATCCAACCGGCGCGAGTGAAGACCCCCGGGATGATCGTCGGCACGGGCACGTCGAAAGCCGACTTCATCTATTCACCCGTCTGGCTCGCCAGGTAGCCGTAGGTCAGGGCTTGCCCTGACGTGGACACGAGAGCGATCCTTTCGCCTGTCAGGGCAAGCCCTGACCTACTGTCAGTCGGCCGCCGGAATCGGGCCGGCTAGCAGTTCGTACTCTTCCAACGGCGATGTATCGCCGGAGAGGATCCGCTCGCAGTTCATCCGCAGCTTGGGTAACTCGCGGCGGATGAACCGCCCGGCGACGTGCCGCTTCCGCTCGTTGTTCGCGGCCTGGTCCAGCAGCAAGTGGCCGATCAACACCGCCAACGCCGAGTCGACCAGCCGCCCGCCGGAGAGGTCGAGGTAGGTCGTGCCTTGCTCCTTGACCATCGCAATCGTCTCGGTCACCCGCTGGCGGGCTTCGATCAGGGTCTGCTTCAACTGGTCGAGCGCCGGGTCGTCGTACGATTTTTCCTCGTACTTGGCGACCAACGTGGCGAACGTACCGGAGGAAACGCCGCGGACCGCTGCGACGAGCTGTAATTGGCTGGTGCCTTCGTAGATGGTCGTGATCCGGGCGTCGCGCATGTATCGCTCGGCCGGATAGTCTTTCATGTAGCCCGAGCCGCCAAGCACCTGGATCGCCTGGTTGGTCACGCGGATGGCCATCTCCGAGCAATAGTACTTGCTCATCGGCGTGAGCATGGCGTTGAGCCGTTTGAGCGGCCGGGCGTTCTTCTTGCGGCGTTTCATTTCGTCCTTGTCGAGTTCGCCAAACTCGATCACGCGAAGGTTGTTTTGTTCGTGGTCGCACACCCGCGAGGTCTCGTAGGTCAGTGCCCTGGCCGCCTCGACGTCGATCCGCATGTCGGTCACCATCTCGGCCACGGCCGGCAGCCGCTCGATCGGTCCGCCGAACTGTTCCCGCGTGTGGGCGTAAGTCCGCGCCAGCCGGCAGGCCGCCTCGGCGACGCCCAGCGACTGCGCCGCGATCCCGACGCGAGCACCGTTCATCAGCGCCAGCACGTAGGTGATCAGTCCGCGTTGCCGCTCGCCGATCAGCCGGGCCGGCGTGTCGTTGAAGACCAGTTCGCAGGTGGGCGAGCCGTGGATCCCCAGCTTCTCTTCCAGGTGGCGTACCTTGACCTTCTCGGACCGCTCGGCGATCAACAGGCTCAGCCCGCGCCCGTCGGCGATCTCCGGCTCGGTGCGTGCCAGGACCAGGAGGATTTCGCCGCACCCGTTGGTGATGAATCGCTTCACGCCGTTGAGGAACCAGTTCCCCTGCTCGTCCTGGTACGCCCTTAGCCGCACGGCCTGCAAGTCGCTTCCGGCGTCCGGTTCGGTAAGCACCATGGCCCCGGTCACCTCACCCCGGGCGAACCGCGGGAGCGTCTCGTCCTTGATCTCGTCGCTGGCGAAGGCGTAGATCGTCTCGGCGATCCCTTGCAGTCCGAAGAGGTTCATCAGCGAGCAATCGGCCCGGCTGATGATTTCGGTAGCCATCGTGTAGATCAAGTTGGGGCAGTTGAGTCCTCCGTATTTGTACGGCAGGATAAAGCCCATCATGTCGGCCTGCGAGAGCCGGTCGAGGTTCTGCTGCACGAGCGGATGGAGCGTGACGGTACCGTCGTCGTTGAGCGTGTTGCCCTCGCGGTCGATCTGCTCGGCGCTGGGTGCGATCATCTCGCCGGCGACCTGGCCGACGATATCGAGGATCCGGTGGTAATTATCCGCGGCGTCGGCCTCGTCCTCCGGCGCACAGTCGTACACGCCGACGTGGGCGAACCCGTCTTCCTGGATCCGGGCCAACTCGGCCAGATCGAAATGACCGAACAGGAACTGGATATCTTCGTTATCGAGAAAAAAATTCGCCACGTTTCACCTCTATTATGCTAAGCCGCAAGCGGCCCACTATCCACCACTCACTATCCACCACTCACTATCCACCATCCACTATCCACTACTCACTTCTTTTCCTTAATCGCCTTGACCATCATCGGGATGATCTTGCGGAAATCGCCGACGACGCCGTAATGGGCAACCGAGAAGATCGGGGCGTCGGGGTCGGTGTTGATCGCCACGATCTTGGCCGATTCCTCCATGCCGGCCCGGTGCTGGACCGCGCCGCTGATACCCACGGCCACGTACAACGCCGGCCGAACCGTCGTGCCGGTCTGCCCGATCTGATGGTCATTGTCGATCAACCCGCCGTCGACGGCCGCCCGGCTGGCACCCACCGCACCGCCGATCGCACCGGCCAGTTGGTGGATCAGCTTGAAGTTATCCTTGCTGCCGACCCCGCCGCCGCCGGCGACGATCGTTCGGGCACTCTTCAGGTTGATCGTCCGCTGCTCGATGTGCCGGTCGACGAGTTTCAGCGCCAGCGAGGCCGGGTCGATCTCGACGGCTTGCCCGAGCACGTTGCCGGTGCGGCCCGGGTCGGGGTCCGGCAGCGGCATCACGCCCTCGCGGACGGTGGCCATTTGCGGCCAGCGGTCGAAGTTGACGATCGTGGCGATGATGTTCCCGCCGAAGGCCGGGCGGATCTGCAACATCAGGTTCTTGTGTTCCTGCTTGGTCTTAGGGTCGACCACGTCGCTGATTTCCAGGTCGGTGCAGTCGGCCGTCAGCCCGGCCCGCATCGCGGAGGCCACCCGGGGCGCCAGGTCGCGGCCGGTAGGCGTCGCTCCGTAGATGACGATCTGCGGGCGGTGCTGCTCGATCAGCTTGCAGAAGACCTCGGCGTAGGAGCCGGTCTGGTAATGGTCCAGCCGCCCGTCGTCGACCAGGTAGACGTTGTCGGCACCATGGGCGATGAGTTTCTCGGCCAGCGGTGCCACGCCGCTGCCGGGCAGGACGGCCGCGGTCCCCACGCCCAGTCGGTCGGCTAATTCGCGGGCTTTGCCGCAGAGTTCCAACGAGACGTCGTGCAACGCGCCGTCGGCCTGTTCGGCAAACACCCAGACTTCGCCCTGACGGTTCGGTTCGATCATGATCTGTTCTGTATTCTTGCTAAGGTATGATTGTCTACGACAGCGCGGGGCCGAATGGTGTGGATGCGGAATCTACTCGGGCAACATTCGCCCTGCTACTATCCAAGCGTTCGGTCGGCCACTAATTCATGAATCAACTCGCGCACGCCCTCTTCGGTGGGCGGTATCTCGGTGTATCCTTCTTTGGTCAGCACGATGGCTTGGATGCGATGGACCTTGGTCGGCGAACCGGCTAGACCACACCGCGAAAGATCGGCCCCGATCTCGTCCAGTCCCCATTGCTCGACCAGCAACCCTCGCTGTTTCAACGCTTCGGCACGGCGGTCCACCTCGGCCTGACGCTCGTCGTCCGAGGCGTCGGGCATCTCCTTGCGCATCGTCGAGACCAATTCGCTCACGGTACGCGCCCGCTTCCACCGCATCACACGCCGGGCGGCCGGCGGCCGTGGCTCGTTGGCTATCTCCAGCACCGTGACCAACACCGGCAGCTTCGCCTCGACGATCTCCCAGCCGTTGCCCGTGTTCCGCCGAATCTGGACCGTACCGTCGGCCAGTCCGACCAGCTCTTCCAGGTAGGTAATTTGCGGCACACCCAGTTTCTCGGCACACTGCGGCCCGACCTGGGCCGTGTCGCCGTCGATGGCCTGGCGACCGCAGAAGACCAAATCGTAGCGCCCGACCGTCTTGACGGCCTGGGCAAGGATGTAGCTAGTGGCCAGCGTATCGCTGGCGGCGGCCCGGCGATCGGTGACCAGCACGGCCCGATCCACCCCCCGATTGAGGCAATCTCGCAGGATTTCGGTCGCCTTGGGTGGGCCCATCGTAATCACCGTGACCGTACCACCGTACTGGTCGCGGACTTCCAGGGCCGTCTCCAGGGCATGGAGGTCTTCCGGGTTGAAAATGGCCGGCAGGGCGGACCGGTTGACCGTTCCATCCTCCTTCATCGCGTCGGCCGTCACATTGGCCGTGTCGGGGACCTGTTTCACACAAACGATACTGTCGTACGGCACGGCTGGATGCTCCGGGAGGGCCGTCATGGTTAAAACCCCGAAGGCTAACAGCCACAAACGTTGCCGTCAAGGGGGACGTGCGAGCTGTTGTCGCGCATTGCGGCGGGCAAAGCCAACGGAAAACAGAGAAGATGCCCCTCAAGTGGTGGTATTGCCTTGTTGTCGCTATTCCGCCTAGATGCCCTATATCCCAACTAGGGCCCGTACTACGAACGACGAATTACCAGAAGTCCGGCAATCCTGGGTTATCGCAGGTTGGAAACCGAAAGCAGGGTATGACGGGGTTGATTTTGATCTTCAAGGAATCATCACGTCTTGCACCTTCATCGGCTCATTGCATTGAGTTTCTTTTTCGCCTCAGCAACCTTCAGTTCAAGAATGAAGTTCTGCAACAACATGTCTGAGGTTTCATTCCCATCGCGCGCGAGCTTCTTCCATTGATCGTCGGACGTACGGATCACCAGTATTCCACGATCCGTAGGGCACCTCATGAGCGCTGCCTGCCGAAATCTGGACATCGAAGTTCTCCAGAAACTCGCGAATCTTCGGCTC
>JABMRB010000962.1 GCA_013202865.1 Candidatus Nealsoniibacteriota bacterium
ATCCATTCCACCTGCTAGCAGATACGCATCGCCAGCAAACAGCCGGGATTCTCCCGCCAATGTTTACGAAAGCCAATACCAAAAACACGCTTTATTGCAGCGTCTAAAGGGCCAGCGGGAATTGCTGGAGTCTCGTCAGCCCCTCCAGGTGCATCAGTCCGGCGTCGGTGACCTGGGTGCGCTTCAACACCAGCGTTTCGAGGCTCGTCAGCCCTTTCAGATGCACCAGCCCGGCGTCGGTGACCTGCGTTTCGTTCAACAACAGCGAGCGGAGCGTTGTCATCCCTTTCAGATGTCCCAGCCCGGCGTCCGTGACCTGGGTGGTGGGACCCAACGTCAGCCTCTTGAGTCTTGTCAGTCCCTTCAAGTGCATCAGCCCCGCGTCGGTGACCTGGGTGCCCCACAACTGCAAGTATTCGAGGCTCGTTATCCCTTTCAGACGTGTCAGGTCGGCATCGGTAGCGTCTAGGTAGCCGATGCCAGCCACATCGGACAGAAAGTCCACACCAAGCAGATTCCGAAGCCACGGCGGTCCAGGCGGCTCCGGGGTCCCTGGTAAGAAATTGCCGTTGGCGTCGAATTCATAGTCATAGAACACACTTCCCTCCCCCTTCTCAATTGCCGCAACCGCCTCTTTCTGCCTCCTCGCCTCCTGCATCTTCACCGCAAACCAACTGCACACCACAGCGACAACTGCGACGAACAGAAGCAGCGACCGAACACTGAACTGAAACCGGAGCCGAGAAACTAGGCTGACACCGAGCCAGAGCAGCAAGAGCGCAACTGCCAGGCAGACCACCGCCACGGCGACCAGCACCGTCCAGCCCTTGTGCTCGTTGAACGCGAACCAGCGCGCCCGGACAGGAAGAGAAGGCCCAAGATGGGCAGCAACGCGAGCAGCAGCCGGTCAGGCGTTAGGCGGTACCAGCGGGGGTTGGCTTTCGGTGGGTGAGAATCGTTTGTTGTCATGCGATTGACGGCAGCGGTTAGTGGTAAATCTGGCAGTTCGGCAATGCTTCTTGGAGCTTCTTGACGCCTTCGTTGGTGACTTGCATAGCTCGGAGGTACACCGCTTCAAGGTCTGTCAAGTCTTCCAGGTGGACCAGTCCGGCGTCGCTGACTTCCGTTCCATCAAAGCGGAGCCATTGGAGGCTCCTCAAGCTTTTCAGGTGAGCCAGCCCAGCATCGGTGACACGTGTATCTAGGAGGTCAATCGCCTCAATGTTCGGCAAGCTTTTCAGATGCACCAGCCCGGCATCGGTGACTTGCGTGCCATCGAATCGAACAATGAGCACATTGCCGAGATGCTCATCACCATGGAGTTTTCGCAACCACGAGAACCACCTTGGCGGCTTGCCCCGAAAGGGGTGAGCGGCACCATAGTATGCGACAGATCCACCCCGCTCAATAATTTCCGCAACAGCCGCCCGTCGCTCCGCCGCCTTCCGCATTTCGTAGGCATACCAACTGCAAGCCATGGCAACCAGCGTCACCAGTACAAACAGCGTCCGCAGGCTGTATTGATACCAGCGACGTTTCGGTGGCTGGGACTCTGGCATTGTCGCCCCCGTGGGTGAAAAGGGTGTGCCCGCCAGCATACCCGCCGGCCACGAGGGCAGGCAAGCCCGGGTGTGGTGACCGCGGCGCACAAAACCGGCCTACCACGCCAGCCCGGTTGTCGAATCGTCGGCCGACAGGTCCGTCTCGCTGTAGACCCGGATGCCCGGCGCATCCTCGGCGGCAAGAGAGGGTTTGGGCCTCTTGCGATGGACGGCTGCGTATGGGCCTGCTAGGGCGCCTGACGCGGTTGTTGATTCTGGCCAGGTCGGCCGGATGCAAAGCGGGCTTCTGCCAACAAACGGCAGGGCGATCTCCGTCCGAGGTGAGTGAGGCCGTGCCGGACGACAGGAGCTCTATAGCTTCGCCGACCAGTAAGTACGAGGTGGGTGCTCATCAAACAGTGTCCAGAATCTGCTGCCGAACCGCCGCAAGACGCTCCAGCATACACCCGACGTCGCCGAGTTCACAGCGAAGTTCCCGGACAGAAACATCACCAAGTTGCCGTTCCTTTCCGTTCAGGGCGGCCCTGGCCTTGCCGACAGCCGTACGTGGCCCGGTGGAACGCAACCATGGCTTGTTCCTCAGCGCCGCTTCCCGGAGCCTCATACGGCCATCCTCCGTTAGGCCTTTCCGTTTCCGGCGGTTGCGGCGGCCAGCTTCGACCCGTTTGGGGTTGGGTAGGCCATCCTTTTTCTTAGCCATTCGGGCATCTCCCCGTGTCCGTTATTTCCTAGTTCGGTGTCAGCGTGTTTCTTCTCGCCGTTGGCCGATCCGTTTCCGTTGGCCGACGGCCGCGGCCTGCCATTCTGAGCAGCCGACGCCTTCTTGCCGACGGCATCATTGCTTGCAGGTCCTTCTTTCCGGGCAGCCTGCTTGGCCCGATATTCCTCCAAGGCCAGCGAGCAGCGACGGAACTCGCCAAGCAGCCGTGTGGCCGAGTCGGCGTAGGCGATCGCCAGCTTCGGAACTTCTATCGAGCAGGCTTTGATCTGCAGCCGCCCGATAGAAAAATGGGCAAGGGCGAGCTGCTCGATCAGCATGATCTCGATCGGATCGCTCGGCCTGCCCGCGTCCTCGATCAAGATATCGCGGTACTGCTTGAAGGCTTCGGGGCTGATCTTGTCCGACACCGTGCTCGACACGATCCAGTACAGCCAGCCGGCGGCGGCCACGTCGTGGAGATTCAACGCGTGGGAGGCGTCGCGTATGGCCTCAGCCAAGGCTTCCGGCGGCTGAGCGTCTGCATCAGATTTGGGTGCCGTACCGCTCGATCCAGATCGGGCCCGGTCATCGAGCCGCTTCGTAACGCAGCCGAGCAGCGGGTCGTAGCTTTCATTGTCTTCCATGATGGTTGTCCTCATGCCGGGTTCGTCAAGGTTACCGGTGACTCAATTGTCCACTCCCGCCGCGGTGCCGGGGGGCTCAGCGGTTGCAAGTGCCGCTGCCTGCGAGCAGAGCTCACGCACTCGCCGGATCTCCTTCCGCAATTCCGCGGGAATCTTGGCCTTGCGCAGGATCTCGATGGCCAAGTCGATCGACTCGCTCGACGACCGACCGGCCAGAAGATCACCTACGACTGCCTCGTCGAACCGCTGCAGCAACTCCTTCGTGGGGCGATTGTCAGGCAGCAGAGACTTTGCCAGCGCCTGCCTGCTGGCCAACTCCTGGCCAAGAGCGGCTGTGGCTCGGTCGGGCAGCCCGTCGGCCATCGTCTTGCCGTCGAGGCTGCAGAGAACGTCGATGTGATCATTGAGCTCCTCGCTGGTATGGAAGCAGGCGAACTGCTTCAGTGCGAATCCGAAATGCCAGACCTCGGCGCTCTCAATCTTCCCAGTGGGCCGCGGATGCGAGAACCAAATCGCCTTGCGATCTCTTCCACGTACGTCGAACAGCAGCATCAAGTACGCGCAGATCGTCAACTGCGACAGGTGACACCGCTCATAGATCTCTTGCGGTTGCTCCTGGGCGATTAGCCGGGCCTCAAGGAGATGCTTGGCGAGTGAATCCTCTTGCCGGAGCTCCAGAGCGGTGGCAATGGACACGTCCACAATGGTGGGCTCCCGATCCTCCCAGCCGCTCTTGTGGGCGACACAGAAGTCGACGGCTGCCTGTATCCACGGATCTTCGTGCGTGATCGGACGCTGGCTGCTGTTCCGAACCAGATGAGAGGCGTAACGAAAACGCCAGTCGAGATGGCGACTGGGATCGCAATCACGCGGAATCGTGTTGTCCGGCGAAGCGTCTTGGCTTCCGTCGCGAGATGTGCCTGCGTCGATGGCAGTATTGGCAGTTGTACTCATCAAAAGCTCCCTCCTTGGAACTGAATGGTGGTGTCCCGTTCCTCATTGCGTCCGACGGCGTCGATGACGACGCCGACGCCAAGCCTGTACTGGCCTCTGTCGGAACTTCAGGTGAAGGCCGGCGGTGGCCCCGGCGCCGTCAGTGACGGCAGCGTCGGGGCTCACCGCTCCAGGAAGCCAATGGCCGGAACGCCCCGGCCTGCCGCCCAACCAACCTCCCCGTGATCTGCCATGATCGGCAGTGGATCATCCGGTCGGCCCTATCGGCAGGATCTCACGTCTGGGGCGTCCAACACCATCTTATCCGAATCTCGGTTCGATTACCAAGCAGTGATTGCTGATGGAGTGGTTCGGAGGGTATCGTGATAGACGTGTGCCAGGCCAAATTGGCCAGTGCATGGGCTTCCAATCTTGATCCCATGAACAAAATTCGGCGATCAATCCCGACTCTAAGGCGTCAATTAGCTTTCCCGTCTCAGCGGCAATTAGAACGGCCGAGGGAGGGGCATGCTAGCAGGGTCTGTTGTTTCGTGTGAGCGACAATTAGAACGGCCGTGTTCATGACCGCTAGCAACGATGGCTATCGG
>JABMRB010000963.1 GCA_013202865.1 Candidatus Nealsoniibacteriota bacterium
ACCGAGATGTATCCCACCTTCGCCAAGGAGGCCGAGGCGGAAGACAACATGGAAGCCGCCCGACTGTTTAGTCAGGTTGCCAAGATCGAGAAGCACCACGAGCAGCGGTACCGGAAGCTGTTGGAAATGGTCGAAAACGGGACGGTATACAAGAGAGAGAAGCCGATCCGATGGAAATGCAGCGTGTGCGGGTACATCGTCGAGGGCACGGAGCCACCGCCCAAATGCCCGGCCTGCAAGCATCCGGGGGAGCACTATGAGCCCGAGTCGATGGCCTTTGATTGAGGGGGATAACATGGCACGCTACCAGTGCTCCGTCTGTGGGCACGTCTACGACGAGCAGAAGGAGGGCGAGGTCTGGACCTCGTTGCCGGAGAGTTGGGCCTGCCCGGTCTGCGATTCTGCGAAGCCCTACTTTGCAGCGATGGCCGCGGCGGGCGGTGAAACCTCGGCAAGCGAGGAACCGCAGCCCGCTGTCGGCGAGTACCTGGCCGCGTGGAGAAGACCGTCCGACGATTTGGAAACCCACATGGCGGACATTCACGAGATGGCCGCTACCGGCCGGTCGATCGTGGAACCGATGAGGACCCGCAAACGTAGCGTCTCCTGGGATGATCTGTTGATCAAGGGGGCCCAGATCGCCAAGGTGCCGCTGAACGAGGACGAGGCCGTCAATACCCGAACCGTCATCGGGCCCGGGGCCGATGAGCCGCTGATTATCGACACGCCGATCTACATCACCCACATGTCGATGGGGGCGCTGTCCAGGGAGGCTAAGCTGGCCCTGGCGCGTGGCAGTGCGGCGGTGCGAACCGCCATGTGTTCGGGTGAGGGGGGGATCCTCAGAGAATCGATGCAGGCGGCCTACAAGTACATCCTCGAATACGTGCCGAACCGGTACAGCATCACCGACGAGAACCTCAAGAGCGTCGCCGCCGTGGAAATCAAGCTCGGGCAATCGGCCAAACCGGGGATGGGTGGCCATCTGCCGGGATCCAAGGTGACCGAGGAGATCGCAGCAATTCGAGGATTCCCCAAGGGAAGCGACATCATCAGCCCGGCCCGGTTCGACGACATTCGCAACCGAGATGATCTCAGCAGGAAGGTCGAGTGGCTGCGGGAGAAGACCGCCGGCAAACCGATCGGCGTGAAAATTGCAGCGGGCAACATCGAGGCCGATCTGGCTGCAGTCCTACATGCGCGGCCCGATTTCATCACCCTCGACGGACGCGCCGGGGCAACCGGCGCAGCGCCCAAGTTCGTCAAGGACACCACGTCGATTCCCTCGATTTTCGCGCTCTGCCGGGCAAGGAGGTTCCTCGACGAAAGGGGGGCCGACAACGTCTCGCTGGTGATCACCGGCGGGCTGAGGATCTCCCCCGATTTCGCCAAAGCGCTTGCCCTCGGGGCGGACGCGGTGGCGATCGGCACGGCCGCTTTGATGGCCTGCGGCTGCCAGCAATATCGGATTTGCAACACGGGAAAATGCCCGGTGGGAGTGACGTCGCAAGATCCGCAGTTGCGAGCACGCCTCGATGTGGATCAGTCGGCCAAGAGGCTAGAGAGCTTTCTCAGGGTCTCTACCGAGGAGTTGACGGGGTTCGCCAGACTGACGGGCAATGACGACGTACACAAACTCGCCATGGAAGACCTCTGCACAACGAACTCGGAAATCTCGCAGCATACGGCCGTCGAGCACGCGTAGGGCCCGTCTTTCGGTAGCCTCTCCTGGCTGCCTTTGCGACCGTTGATTGACAACCCTGGCCCGTTAGGCCAAACTCAGGGCTAATTCAAATCCCTATCAGTAGTCAACGGAGTCTATCATGAATTCGATCGGCTTGCTGTATGCCCTTTTTTCGGTCACTTTTGCCGCCGGTCCGAGCTTCGCGCCAGACGAGGCCAACGAACTGGCCTTTCCGGCCCAAGAGGCGAAGTTCGTCCGGTTTGTCATCCTCGCCAATAGTAGCGGGCAACCGTGTCTCGACGAGTTGGAAGTGTATGGTCCCCAGGGGCAAGGGAACATGGCCCTGGCCACCAGCGGGGCCAAGGCGTCGGCTTCTTCCTGTCTTCCCGGCTACAGGCAGCACGCTATCGCTCACCTGAACGATGGGCGGTATGGAAACGATTACAGTTGGATTGCTGCCACCGGACAGGTCGAATGGGCGCAGATCGAGTTACCTTCGGCGTCGAAGGTTGCCAAGGTGATTTTCTCGCGCGATCGGGAAAAGCGATATCGGGACCGTATGCCGATGGCAATTGAGGTTCGGTTGTCACTCGATGGACGGACCTGGAAGACGGCCTGCCGCGCGATGCCGAAGGGATTCGCCATGCCGGTCATGCTGCCCGATCCGGTCACTTGGGAAGGGCTCCTGCGGTATGCGTTCCTGTGCGAGCACAAGACCTGGCGACAAATCAATGCTACCGACCATATCTCTCCGCTGCGCGTGGAACGTCCGGCGGTTCCCGGTGGCGAACCCTATTGGGGCCGCATCGCTCGACTCGATCCGACGGCCCGTTTGCTGGTGCAAATGGAAGAGATGATCGAGCGTCTGGCGGCCAAAGGGCTGGAAGTGACGCAAGAGCGGGAGCAGTTGGCCGCACTGCATCGTCGTCAAGCCGCCTTGGCGGCTGATCCGGCGCCGGAGGCAACCGTCGAACAATCGCTCTATCTGGACGCCCGGTTGGCCAAACGGAAGCTAATGTTCCGCGATCCGGACCTAAAACCGCTGGAACGGATCCTGTTTGTCAAGCGTCATCCCTACCTGGCCTCGCACAACTATAGCGACATTCTGGATTCGCAGTTCCGGCCGGGCGGCGGTATTTGCGTGCTGGAGATTCCTCGCTCCCAGGGCCGTTTGGAACCATCGGACGCCAAGTTGGTGACGCTTTTCGACGGCAGCGAGGGCATCGCCCGCGATCCAATCGCCGGCTTCGATGCCGAGACGATCTTCTTTGCCTATCGGCCGAACAAGAGCCCGACGCCCGATCGGAAGTGTTACTGGCACTTGATGTCGATGCGGCCCGACGGGAGCCGGCTCAAGCAGCTCAGCGACGGGCCGTTCCACGACCATCATCCTTGCCCGTTACCCGACGGCGGATTGAGTTTTATTTCGACCCGATGTCGAAGCCGATTTCTCTGTTGGCGTCCGCAGGCGTTCGTCTTGTTCCGCATGGAAGTCGACGGCGGAGACATGCGGCCGCTTTCGTTCGCCAACCTGAGTGAGTGGACACCGGCGACTATGCGTGACGGGCGTATCTTGTGGACCCGATCGGAATACCTCGACAAGGGAGCGAACTTCGGGCATACGCTTTGGGCCATTCGTCCCGACGGGACCCACCCGGAGTTGGTGTTCGGCAACAATACGATCAACTGCTACATCAATGGGCACGAGGTCCCCGACAGCCGGGAGATTTGCTGCACGATCTTCTCGCACGGGGGCGACCACAACGGCCCGTTGGGTCTGATCGATTTGGGGAAGGGGCCGTTCGATTCGTCGGCGCTGACCAACATCACGCCGGACATCAATCC
>JABMRB010000964.1 GCA_013202865.1 Candidatus Nealsoniibacteriota bacterium
AAAATACTCAGCCGACATCCAAACTCCTTGAAAACCGGAGTTCACGCGCGCCAGCAGGATCTTGAGAATCCCAAAATACGACCGATTTCTCGGAGTGACGGCCGAGCGGCTAACTAGCTTCGGTATGATCGACCGAAGTGAGTTATCATCTGCTAATGCGCTCTCGGCGTATCGGACCGCGGTACGTAACCGCCGCCCCCTCAACTGGGCGGCAAGCAACGGGCGATCGACGCCATCGCAGAAAGCGGTCGGCTTGAGGTTGCTTGGACACGCCGGATTCCCAACCTTTTCTGACCCTTGCTTTGGCGACAGTTAAACCAGCCACCCATCACCGTCTAATCCCGCTGCCGACGGCTGGCCGAATTGTGAATCTCCAGACATTCGCGTATGATGGGCTCCGGTGCAATCCTCTCGGAAGCTGGGACACCCCCATGACCGACGTCACTCGAATCCTGTCTGCTATAGAGGAGGGTGATGCCCAGGCCGCTGAGCAGCTTCTGCCGTTGGTCTATGAGGAATTGCGGAAACTGGCAGCAGCCAAGATGGCCCAGGAGAAGCCGGGCCAGACACTCCAGGCGACGGCCCTGGTACATGAGGCGTATTTGAGGCTCGTCGGGAGCGAAACCGGCCGACATTACCGCGATCGTAGCCATTTCTTTGCCACGGCTGCTACCGCGATGCGCCGGATCCTTGTCGACAATGCCCGGGCGA
Source organism: Candidatus Nealsoniibacteriota bacterium (assembly GCA_013202865.1). Lineage (GTDB taxonomy): Bacteria > Planctomycetota > Planctomycetia > Pirellulales > Thermoguttaceae > JABMRB01. The sequence continues at coordinate 712 of JABMRB010000964.1, forward strand.
AACGGTCGGACAAACGAGGCGGCGGCCGTCACAGGGAACCGTTGGAGGACGTGGCAGCCCCCTCGCCGGACGGCGAACTGCTGGCACTGCACGAGGCTCTCGGCAGGCTCGCTGCCGAAGATCCTCTCAAGGCGCAACTCGTCGAGCTTCGCTACTTCGGGGGGCTGACTGGTGATCAGGCGGCGGACGTTCTGGGAATATCTCCGAGCACCGCAGATCGTCACTGGGCGTTTGCACGCGCCTGGCTGCAAGCCGAGGTCCGCGGTCGCTGAGCCAAAAAGCCGAAATCGGAAATCCTTTGAAATTGCGTGGTGCTGGCGGGATCCGGATCTCGCTTATGCTTATGGAGGGCCGCGTTCGGCCCCAGGAGAGCAAGCATGAAAGAAGAAGATCTCTTCCACCAAGCTCTGGAACAACCCGCGGACCGGCGAGCGTCCTTTCTCGACACCGCTTGCTCTGGGGATGCCGACTTGCGTGAGCGTGTGGAGGTGCTCCTTCGGGCTCATGTAAACCCAGGCAGTTTTCTCGAAGCGCCACCACCGGGCGTAGACGCTACCCTCGACCAACCCATCACGGAGAAACCCGGCACCGTCATCGGCCCCTACAAGCTGCTGGAGCAGATCGGCGAAGGGGGCATGGGCGTCGTCTACATGGCCGAGCAGACCGAGCCGGTCGAGCGGCGGGTGGCGTTGAAGATTATCAAGCCGGGCATGGACACGCGAGAGGTGATCGGCCGATTCGAGGCCGAACGGCAGGCCCTGGCGATGATGGACCATCCCAACATCGCCAAGGTGTTCGACGCGGGCACTACGGATTCGGGCCGACCGTACTTTGTGATGGAACTGGTCAAGGGCGTTCTGATCACCGAGTATTGCGACGAGCATCAGTTGTCGCCCCAGGAGCGGCTGGAGCTATTCGCGCCGGTTTGCCAAGCCGTCCAGCACGCCCATCAGAAGGGAATTATTCACCGCGATATCAAGCCCAGCAACGTGCTGGTGTGTTTGTACGATGGCCGGCCGGTGCCCAAGGTGATCGATTTCGGCGTGGCCAAGGCCGTCAGTCAGCGGCTGACCGAGAAGACGGTGTTCACGCAGTACGGCCAGATCGTCGGCACGCTGGAGTATATGAGCCCGGAGCAGGCCGAGTTGAGCCAACTCGACGTCGATACCCGCAGCGACGTCTACTCGCTCGGCGTGTTGCTCTACGAACTCTTGACCGGCGAGACGCCCTTCGACCGCGAGCGATTGCGCAGTGTCGCGTTCGACGAAATGCTGCGGATCATCCGTGAAGAGGAGCCGCCGAAGCCGAGCCTGCGATTGAGCACGAGCGACTCACTGCCTTCGACTGCCGCCAACCGGCAGATCGAGCCAAGGAGGCTGAGCACGCTGGTCCGCGGCGAGTTGGACTGGATCGTGATGAAGGCCCTGGAGAAGGACCGGACCAGGCGTTACGAATCGGCCAGCGGTTTCGCCATAGACATCCAGCGGTACTTGAACGACGAGCCGGTCGAAGCCTGCCCGCCCTCGGCCACCTATCGGTTCCGCAAGTTCGTGCGGCGGAACAAGACGGCGCTATCCATGGTGTCGGTGGTTATCCTGGCTCTGGTGGTGGGATTGGCCGGCACAACCTGGCAGGCGGTTCGAGCCACACAAGCCGAGAAGCGGGCCCTCGACCAGAAGCAAGAGGCCGATGCGGCGGCCGAGCGTGAAAAGGCGGCGGCCGACCGTGCGAGACAGGCGCGAGCCGAGGCCGAACAACAAGGGGAGCGAGCTGAGGTCAACTTGCGGTTGGCGATGAAGGCGCTGGACGAGATCTTCGTGCGCGTCATGGAAGGGAAACTATTCGGTTTGGTGCAGGACGAGAAGCAACGAGATATGGCCTTGATGCTCAGCGCGTTGGAGTTCCATGAACAGTTTGCCAGGGTGAACGACACCACCCAGGAAGTCCGCCCGATTGTTGAAGAGGCGTATCGCAGACTCTTGTCACTCTACGACAAGCTTGTGGAGAGTGTACCCCACGTAGTGGGTCACCATCGGGCTCAGGGACACGCTTACCAGCGTCTGGCCACATTGTTCGGTAGGGCTGGCCGAAACCGGGAAGCCGAACAAGCTTACGGTCTTGCGGTGGTCATCCAGCAACGGCTCGTCGAGGAGTTCCCCTCTGTGCCTGAGTATCGACGCGAGCTTGTGGCCAGCCACCGCAATCTGGCTTCGCTGCTGAACACAGTGGGCCGGAACCAGGAGGCGAAGCAGCACTTGCGGGATGCAAAAGAACTCGGGCAGAACCTGGATTCGACGGTCAAGGCCACCACGATCCGGGCCACCACCACCGACTCGATCTGCTTTACCGATTTCCGTGATCCAACAAGCCTTCACCTGGTCCCGAATGCCTCGGTGAGCGAAAACCGGCTGCATCTGACGTCAGGGGATCCGCGGAGGGCCGGAGCGGCGTGGCTTGTCGAGAAGCAGTCCGTCTCCAGCGGTTTCGAGACGAACTTTCAGTTCCAAATGCACGGTGACGGCGGCGGCGGGTTCGCTTTCGTGATACAAAACCAGGATCTCTCGGCCCTCTCGACCGCCATGAGCGGATTGGGCTACGGCAGCGGAGGAAGTCCACACGCCAAATGGGTTGCAGGTATTCGCAATAGCCTGGCAGTTGAATTCGACCCGGACACTCACGGAAAGGTTCCATACCAATTCGGCCAACACATCAGTGTACAGACCAACGGCACCGGCCCGAACCTGGTACGTCCGGCTGCTTCACTGGGCTCGGTGAATTCCGGGTTTGAATTGTACGACGGCAAACCACACGTGGTAAAGATCCGCTATGTGCCCGGCAGTCTGTCCGTTTTCCTGGACGAGCTTGACGATCCTATCATGACTGTTTCGGTGGAGTTGGAATCCGTCTTGAATCTGGATGGAGGGCGAGCTTTGGTTGGGTTCACCGGAGAAACGTTTGATTTCGGGAAACCACGCGATATTCTCAGTTGGGAATACCGGCCGCTGGTCGACCCGGTGACGGTACCCGCCATAACCCCCGGGAATCGGCCTGACGATGAGTTGCCCGCCATCACGCGTCTTGGGCCGCCCCGGTCCGCAGGCGAGACACACCTGGACCGTTTTTCCCCGGCCCGCAAGGAGGAACTGCCTTTCTTGCGGAAGTTGCTTGCCTTCTACGAAACGTTTGCAGGCCAGAACCCCGACAACCCCGCGGCACGACTGGAAATCGGCAAGGCCCTCTGGCGGGCCGGCACCGTTCACGAGAAGCTCGGGCACCGTGAGAAAGCGACGAGTGCCTTCAATTCGGCCCTCGAACACTGGGAGGCGTTGTCCACGGACTTCCCTGCCGTGCGCGAGTACGCCGAACACCTGGCCAGAGGATACAGTGAACGCGCCCGAATCTCTTTTCGCCAGGAGAAGTACCAGCAGGCCGTGCGCGACTACACGAGGGTGATAGAACTACGGTTTCAAGTGGCCTCCGGCTTTGAAAAGCCTCGCCGGGAGAGTGCGAAGCCGTGGGAGTGTGCCGAGGCCACGGCCGTCCTGCTAGCCCAAGTTCCACACTTGGGGTGAAGAATTGTTTTTTGGGGAAGTTTCTTGGCTTGGAAGTGGCTGCCCGGACAAATCCATCTTCCCTGGCTTTACGGAAAGCCGCCGATCTTCGCTCTCGAAGGA
>JABMRB010000965.1 GCA_013202865.1 Candidatus Nealsoniibacteriota bacterium
CGGCGAACCGTCGCTGGCGATCTTCGCCGATGATCGATTGCTCGATGAGTGCGAGGGCCCCGCACTGATCCAGACGATCGGCTCATCGCTGCAATGGCTGATGGAGATTGTGCGGGAACGTGGCGACAGGCTCAGCGCCGGCCAGATCATATTGACCGGGTCGATCCCGAGCCTGATCCCCATCGGCGAAGCCTGCCGCATCCGAGTCGACGCCCCGCCGTTTGGTGGCGTGGACGTGAAGATCGTTTAGCGACCGTAAACTGTTGCACGAGTGTGTGTTTGGGTGTGGATACGCGTCGATGGTTCGCTTGGGAGTAATAGTTGTGGAAACACGATTCTTGCGCGAAGCTATTCGCCTATCGATCGAGAAAATGTCTCTGAACGAGGGTGGCCCGTTCGGGGCGGTTGTCGCCAAGGACGATCGGATTGTCGGGGTCGGTTGGAACCGTGTCACCGCAGAAGCGTGTCCGGATCCAACGGCCCATGCCGAGATCGTCGCGATACGAGACGCATGCAGCAGACTCAACACGTTCGAGTTGAAGGGGTGTGTGATCTACGCGAGTTGCCAACCGTGCCCGATGTGTTTGGCAGCGATCCATTGGGCCAGGATTGAGCAGATCTACTTCGCGGCGTCTCGCGAAGATGCTGCCGCCGCCGGATTTGACGACGCGCACATTGCCGATGCACTGGCCCTTGAAATGCCGCAACAACCGCTGCCAATTCGTCAGGCGCTTCGAGACGAAGCGGCGGTGGCTTTTCAGGCATGGCAGCAGAAAACGGACCGGACACAATACTGAGGATGGCCTGCCGCTCTGTCAACGTTCGCACGTCACGTGGCGGAATTCTTGGCAGTCCAGCCACCTGGAACATGTAGTCCAGTCCTTACCCATGATAGCAGAAAACCCCGGAAATCAAGGGTTTGTGGGTTTCGCGTCACCGCTTTCGGGGTATGCTTGGTAACGCAGTACGTGGGCCGGTCGTGCCGGTTGGGGCCGGCCGTGTACTCGCGTTACATTACGCTGGCTGGCGAGCCTTGGTATACACGGGGGCAATGCAAGCAAGGCAGATGCCTCCCGCGGGAGTTCCGGCCATGGCTGATCTAATCTATTTCCTACTCGCCCTTCTCATTGTGCTATCCGTGGTTACGTTGGTAGGGCATGGGATTTGGGTGTTGCTGAGGTTGATCTTCTGCGGCAGCCGGCATTCGGCGTCGCGACAGCGAACGTGCGTCTATTGCGGCCGCCATACGCCGGAGACACTCGACCGTTGCGATTGGTGCGGGCGAGATCTGCGCAGCGAACAGGCCAATGAACTGGCCGATCTGGAAGCCGTCGACCGCCAACTGACTCGCTTCCGCGAAAAGGGGACGATCCAGAAGGCCGCCTTCGACGGCTTCCGTGCCCGGGTGCAACAGTACCGTCGCCGCCTGTTCGAGCCGTCACCCCAGCCGTCGCCGGAACCGCGGCCGTCGGCCGCGCCGATCGGCCCGTTTGCCGACGCGGAGGCCCCGATTGTCGCCGAGTTGGTGGAGGAGCCGGGGCCCGTGCCGCCCGTGCGGACGCCGACGTCGCACCCTGCGAAACCGCCCTTGAAACGGCCGGCCGCCCCCGGACGCCCACCGTCGCGGCCGAAACCGGCAGTGCCGACGTTTCTTACGACACCAAAACCCGCCGCTGAACCACCGGCAACGGACCGGGAGCATCCCGCACCGTCGATTCCGTCCGCGTCACAGCCGCCGTCCACTCCGCAAGCCGAGCCGAAACAACCGCCGAAACCACGACCGCCGGTCGAGCCGCAAGCCCCCTGGTCGCCGCCGTCGCAACCCCGTCCGAAGCAACCCACGGTCAAGCCGCGGCCGCCGAGGAAAGCGTGGGCCGAGATGCTGGCCGGGTTCATGGAAGAACGGAACATCCGCTGGGGCGAACTGGTCGCCGGGCTGTTGATCGTCGGTTCCTCGGTCGCGTTGGTGTTGAGTCTCTGGGAGAAACTCAACCAGATCCCGTACTTCCCCTTCTTGATCTTCACGACCGCCGTCTCCGCCGTGTTCGGTATCGGGCTCTACTCGCATTATCGCTGGAAGCTCGAGTCGACCAGTCGCGGCCTGCTGCTGGTGGCCACGCTACTGGTGCCGTTGAACTTCCTTACCGGTGGACTGCTGAAGGACCAATGGGACGGGCTCGTGGTGGTGATGGAACTTGCCGCGGCGGGGCTGTTTGCGTGGTTGATCGGCGAGGCCGGCCGGGTCCTGGTACCCCGCGCTCGATGGATGCTGGTGGTGGGTGTGCTGGGCAGCTCGGCGGCCGTGTTGGTGTCGGCCCGCTGGATCGGCGCGGAGCCGGATCCCGTCTGGTTCGTCGCTGCCGGTTGCTTGCCGGTGGCGTGTCTTGCGATGGCCGTCGGCGGGTATCTCTGGAAGCTGCTCGGACGCGACGAACTCGATTCGGCCAGTGCCGGCGGACTGTTCGCGCTGCTGGGAACGACCGCGTTTGCCGTGCTACTGGCAATCGGGACACTCGTAGCCCGGCACGGTGAGATCGGCGCCGCGCTGGATCTGCTATCGGTACCGATTGCCTTGGCGGCGATTCCGATCCTGGCAACCGGGCTGCGGGCGATCCGCGGCGTGGCCGGCGAGCCCAAGATGGCCAGCTACCACGTGGCGGGGACGGCTGTGGCGCTGGTCGGCATGGTGGTGATGATCGCCGCCTTGGTGCTGACGTGGCCGCATCCGCTGGGGCTGATTGTCGTCGGGTCGATCAATGCCGCGGCGCTGGTCTTTGTGGCGTTTCACTATCGCATGCCGATCTTCCATGCCGGGGCCATTGCCTGTGCGACCGTGGTCTATCTGACCGTGTTCCATGTGGCCTATCCGTTGAGCGAACTGCCCTTGTTGGCCGGCGCCGAGAACCTCGCTCCTAAGATGCTCGAGTTAACCTACGACGCCAGCAGCGGTACGGCCCTGGTCGGTCTGTTCTTTTTGTTCGGCATCGCGGCCGAGGGTCTTGCTCGGGTCGGGCGTCGCGATCACGGGGCGATGTACGCTGGTGGCTGCGGCGTGGTGGCGGTCGTAGGGCTGCTGCTGGTGACGCTGCACGGCGCACTGGGGAGCAACACGACCGACGTGCTACGGGCCGCCATCCTCTACGCGGGATACGGAGTCGGCAGTCTGGCGCTGACGGCCCGATGGCGGCGTGCGGAATTGAGCTATCTGGGGCTTGGGCTCCTGACGGTCGCACCGCTCTGGGCTTTGTGGTGGAAGACCCAACACATCGGTCCCGCTTGGGCGATGGTCGTTGCCGGCGAGGCACTCCTGTTCGGCGTAATTGCCGCGGTGTTGCATCGCAGCTCGCGCAGCGAACCGAACGAGCCGTGGACGTCCGACGCGGCTGCACTACAATCCGGCTCGCTGGCCGATCTGTTTCGCGTGCCGTTGTTGCACATCGCCGAGGTCCTTGCCCCGGCCGCCATGGTGCTCGGCGTGGCCACCGCCTGGATCGATCGGGATTCGATTGTCGGCGGGTCGCCCATCCCGGCGCTCACAGCCGGTCTGCTGGCTGTGTTCTACCTGCTGGCGGCATGGGGATATCGCTCGCACGAACGGACCTGGGCCGGCTCGCTGATCGTGCTGGCCGGTCTGGTGCATACGCTTACGTGCAACTATGTGGGCGTTGTCCATCAGCCGTGGCTGGTGGCATTTCTCGGTCACGCTACGTTGGCCGTGGCGACCTGCATCTTGCTGGACGTCTGGGCCCGTGCCCGATCGGGCAACGGTCTGCGCGATCAGATTGCCAACGTTTTCAGCCGGCCACTTGCCGACTCGGCGTTGCTCTCTTCGGTGCTGGCGTTGCCTGCGTTGCCGTTTATCGACTGGTCGAGCACCGCGAGCGTGGCCTTGTGCCTGTTCTGGCTGGCGGCGATCTGGCTGGCGATCGCGTGGCGGGGTCGCGACCCGGTGCTATTTGCCGCCCATCAGGTGATGATCGCGGCCGCGGCCGTGGTGGCCACTTGCGCATGGCTGGAACCTCAGTGGTGGGCGCAGTTCGATCTCGGGTTGCTGCATCCTTATAGCCTGCAAGCTTATGGGATCGTACTGGGTGTGCTTTCGCTGGTATGGCTGGCCGCACGGATGCTGCTGCGCGAACACGAGGCGGCCGACGAACTGCTCAATCCCAACTGGCCCGCCGTCGATTGGGTGCTGCGGCATGTGCTCGTTTGGGCCCAGTTGCTGCTGGTCGTCCGATATCTGCTACCGTCCTTCGCACAGGAGTTGCTCTCAGATCAGACGATCACGGCCCGGCAGACCGCCGTCATGTTGCAGTGCGGCGGGTGGGGGGCGTGGCTGCTGTTGGGTCTGCTGGCCGTCACCTTGGTGGTGGCGCTCTGGCAACGGTGGCGTGGTGCCGAGATTGTCAGCAGTCTCGCGGTGGCAGTCACCGTGCCGGGTTTGATCGCCGTACAGTGGGCCGACGATCTGGCGGTTGCCTCCGCGTTGCGTTGGGGGCTGTCGATCGCGTTCATCGCGTGCTCGGCCGTCGTCTGGGGGCGACATCGACTGGCCGTGTGGTGCAGCGGCATGGGGATGAGGATCGACGCCGGTTCCAACGGGCCGAAGGTCGCCCGGACGACGCTGATGATCGCGACCACGGGCGTCGTATTGGCGTTGACCGTCGTGGCGGCGATGTTGCAGTTCAGCGACGAATTTCCCAGCGGGCCGTTGGAGGATTCGTTCTTCTGGAACATCGGGATGATGATCTGTTACGTGATCCCGCTGCTGCTGGTGCTGGCCGGCATGGTGGGCCATGCGATCCGCGAGCGCTCGGCCGGCTACGCGTTCTCGGCCGGACTGGTCGCCGAGTTGATCGTAATCCTTGGCTACGCGTTGGCGGTGGTTACCGATCCGAACCGCAGCTTCGAAAACATCGGCGAGTTCGTCACGCTCGTCCAATGGGCCACGATCACGGCCGCCGTTTGGGCCGGGGCCTGGCTGCTGATCCGCCGCCGGTTGAACGTCTGGCGGGAGGAGCCGAGCAGCCACACGGCCCGCGTGCTGATGAACGTGCAACTCGGCATGACCGCGGCCGGCAACCTGTTGCTGCTGGGGGTCGCGCTGTTCTCGCTGGCCGTGCTCTATCCGTGGGACGATCCGCTTCAGTGGACTGCCGCGGCCGGCAGTCCGCTCGGCTGGATTGCGTTGGTCTTGGCGGGGGCGGCCTACGTGCTTCGACGGGGCCAATTGAGCCTGCGACCGCAACCGCAAATGGTCGGCTTGCTGGGGATGGCCGTCATCGGGCTGCTGGCGTGTACCGTCCAGTGGGCGGCCTCCACGGTTCAGTGGATAGGGCCCGAATGGGGCTACCGCACCTTGATGCTCGGCTGGGCGGCCTATTCGCTGTTTACCGTTGCGGCCATCTGGTGGGTGGCGACGTTGCGGACGTTACCCGACGCCCACGGTCCGCCGCAGGCGTTGATCCGCGCGGCCGCCGTTTGGGTTCGCGTCGCCGGCATTGCGGCCGTGCTGCTGGGACTGAAGGCTGCGATGATCGCCGCGATAATCGACAACCAGTGGGACGACCTGCTCTGGTCGGCCGCGGCGATTGCGGTCGCCAGTGCGGCCGGGGCGACGATGGCCGTCTGGCGTCGCCGTGAGGGCTGGGCGTTTGCGGCCGCGATGGGTACGAATCTGGCCGCCTCGCTGGTCGTTTGGTACGTGCAACACAAAGACCCCTTTGGCGATTGGTGGCTGCGGCTGGTGCAAGCCAACGTGATCGCGTCGTCGGTCGTGGCCCTGGCCTGGCTGACCGTCCGTCGACGGCTTTATCAGCTTCGCGAACTGACGCTCCGCAAGAGCCCGCTGCTGGCCGCACAGACGGCCTTGCCCGTGATCGGCAACTTCGCCCTGCTTGTCGTGCCGGTCCTTTGGCTGCTGTTCGAGCCCTATCCGATCGGACCCTACAAGTCGCATTTCATGACCCAACTGGCCGAGGTGCCCGGCTGGCTCGGGCTGCTGCTGACCACGGCGGCCGCTGCATGGTACCTCCGCCAGGCGATGCCGGCCGGGCTGACGCACGTGCTCGGTGGATTGGGCCTCGGCGCGGGTGTGTTGGCGGCGTGCCATACGCCGTTGCTTGTCGACCGGCCGGCGTCGAACCTCTGGCTCGAATACCATACGCTGATCGTCGCCTGGACCGTCGTTGGGCTGATTGTGCTGGCCGTGGGCATCGCGGCGCGAAAGCTCCGCTTAACGCCGCTCGGTGACGCAACGACACTAGCACCCGATGCCGGTCCGTCGCGCAGCCAACTCGTTTTCCCCGGCTTGCTGATCCAGGGTTGGGTGACGTGGATCGGTGCGATGGTCGTCGTGCTGTCGGTGGCCCACGTCGCGGGCGATAGCGCGGGTGTCTGGTGGTATCTTGGTGCCGTGACGGCCGTTGCCGCTATGGCCGGTGTGGTGGCGATGTGGTTGCGACGCGCCAGTTACGTCTATTACTCCGGGCTGTTGATCAACGTGCTGGGCCTGATCGCGTGGCTGGCGGCCGAACAGCAAACGTTCTCCGGACTGATCCAGGCGAACGTGCTTTGCCTGGCCGTCGGCTCGTGTCTCTGGTCGCTGATCGAGGTGTTCCATCCGCGGGGCGTGCCGCACCTGCAGAGCGGCGAGGATCGGATCGCGTTTGCCCATCTGGCCGCCCGAGTGGCCGTCGGCGTGTTGGCTGCGGTGGTGTTTTACATCGCGATGTGCCACGCGCTTGACTTGCGACACATCGAGGTATCGATCGCGAAGCTCGACTGGCTCGCGCTGGCCGCGACGACCGTGGCCGTGACGATCTGCCTCTGGGACCGTTCGTCCCGCTGGGCGTTGCCCGGGCTGTATAAGCTGGGCCTGCTGGCCGTGGGGATGGGCTTATGTCAGCGGGAATTGACCGGCCACGCTTTCTACCACGCCGCGGCGATTGAACTGGCCGCGTTCGTGTTGATCACGGCCGTTCTCGGTCGCGTGCTGCCGCTGATGGGCGACGCGTGGCAGGCATTGCGGATCCCGTCCGACAACCGCCGCTGGCCGGCCGACTGGTTCCCGATGGTCGGTGCCGCGGTGGCGTCGGTGGCCGCGATACTGAGCCTGTGGATTTCGATCGACGGCGGCGCGTTCGACCGCGTAACCCATGGCGCCGTCGGCTGGCTATCCGGGCGCGTGGCCGGGCCGATCTCGGTGGCGATGTTGCTGGGGGCCGCGTTGCTCGTGGTGGGGCGATGCCGCGGCCGATGGCGAACTGTCTGGCAGCAAGGCACGCTCGTGTTGGGGCTGGCGGTAATGTGCGAGTCGGGTTTCGTTTGGATGATTCCTATGGAGCTGAACCCGTTGCTGCACGGCACCGTGATCGTGATGGTGGCTGCCATAGTGATGACGCTGATTTCCGGCCTGGGATTGCGAAAGTTGGCAGGCGAGTCGAGCGACTGGGTGGCCGTTGGACAGCGGATCACAACGATGTTCGGCGGCATCGCGGGCGTGACGTTGGTACTCGTCCTGGCCCAGGAACTGCTGCTCTACGAGCCCGATCGCACGATCCGCATAGCCCAAGGAACCATGATCGCCTGGCCGGCAATTGTCGTCGTGGCGCTCGCGCTGTCCGCCATGGCGACGGCCTGCATCGCGTTTGCCGTCCGGTCGGATTGGGATCCGTTGAACCTGAGCGAAAACCGGCGTCAGGCCTACGTCTACGCGGCCGAGTTGCTCGCGGCACTGGTCGGCCTGCACCTCTTCCTGACGTGTCCGACACTGTTTGAAAGGCTCGGGATCATTCGGCGGTTTTGGATGCTGATTGTGATGGGCAGCGCTTTCCTAGGTGCGGGCCTGAGCGAGTTGTTCCACCGTCGCAGTCTGCGCGTGCTCTCGAAGCCACTTGAGCGTACGGCCTTGCTGCTGCCGGCGGCGCCCGTGCTGGGGGCCGTGATCTCTTGGTTCGTCGGTCAGGCTATCGGCGAAGAGAAGCTGCCGGCCCAGTTGGCACAGGTCTACGGGCCTTACGTCTGGTTCCTCGTCGGGCTCTTCTACGGCAGCTTGGCCGTGATGAAGCGTTCGATCGGCCTGGGTGCCCTGGCGATCCTGGCCACCAACACGGGCCTTTGGGTGCTCTGGCATCAGCACGACCTGAGCTTCCTCGATCGCCCGCAACTCTGGCTGATCCCCATCGCGCTGGTCGTGCTGGTGGCCGAGTATCTCGACCGCGGCCGGTTGGACGAAATGCAGCGGACCACGCTGCGATACCTTGCCCTGAGCGTGATCTACGTCTCGTCGACCATGGAGTTCCTTCGCGGCGTGGACGAACGATCGGTCGTACTGCCGCTGGTGCTCGTCGGCCTGTCGGTCACCGGCGTGCTGGCGGGCATCCTGCTGCGAGTCCGCTCGTTCCTCTACCTGGGCGTGACGTTCCTGACGGTCGTCATCGTGCGGATGATCTTCTTCGCCGCCTTCCAGCAGCACCATATATGGCTCTTCTGGACCTGCTGTATCCTGCTGGGGATTGCCATTCTCACCATGTTTGGTATCTTCGAGAAACGCCGCAACGACGTGCTCGCGGCGATCGATCGCTTCAAGGAATGGCAGAAGTGACGGGGGAAATGGCGAATGATGAATGCAGAATGATGAATGCAGAA
>JABMRB010000966.1 GCA_013202865.1 Candidatus Nealsoniibacteriota bacterium
GAGCAGGCGGTCGTCCCATTGGCGGGGATGCGGGATCGGGCTGCGGCTGAAATAGAGCGCCCGACGGCGATCGTCGAAAACCACTTTCACGCAGGCCGGGTCTTCCAGTTGGCGGCGGCTGCGGATCGGCGTAGCCAGCGTCGAAACGACGGCGTCGGGGTTCTCTTCCAGCAGCTCGACGGCCAGGTCGATCGTGTGGCCGGACAATTCCGGTTCGTCGCCCTGGACGTTGACGATAACGTCCGCGTCGTCGAGTTCTCGCGCGAGCTGCGCCACGCGATCGGTACCGCTGGCGGCGTCGGGGTCGGTCATTTCGGCCCGGCCCCCGAATCGGCGGACCTCGTCGAGGATTTCCACGTGATCGGTGGCCACGCAGACGCCCATCGGCCGCCTCGCCCGCATGGCAGCCTCGAAAGTATGCTGGATCAACGTCTTGCCCGTCTCGCGCAGCAGCAGCTTCCGCGGCAGTCGCGTCGAGGCGAGTCGGGCCGGGATCACGATATAGCTAGCGTAGTGAACGCGAAGTTTAGCGGCAGTTTGGCCCATCGGTAGAGTGCTCCTTGAGCGAGGTCGGCAGATTGTAACCGCAGCGGCGGGGGTGGGGATAGGGCGGTTTTCTTGCAGTCTGCCGGGCGCGTGGACTCGGTAGCTACGGCGCCGGGACGGTGGGCAATTGCCCTTGACTACCACGCTCTGGCGAGCGTGGGTACGGGTTGGGCGAGTGTTCACCGCGCGCACGGTGTGGATGAGTTACGAAGAAAGATTCCTGCCACCAATAAGAACAGCCACCCGCGATTCTCTCGCGAGTGGCTGTCATGTGGAGGCGGCGGGGATCGAACCCGCGTCCCGCGACATTTCCATGTAAGCTTCTACGTGTGTAGTCGGATGATTTGAGCCTTCGCCGATGCGACCCCCAACCGACGGGGTGACGGACCGGCTATTCGGGAACCTTTTTAGCCCCGGGCGTGCCCGACGTGACACGGAGCGAGCCGAAATTGATGGCCGGCAGTCAGACCTCTTCGGCGAAGGCCCTCAACCGGGATTGCCTTTCTTAGGCAACCATTGCAAAGCTAGGCTTGGCAAATAAATTGTGCGGTCAGCTTTTTACGTGGCCAACTGACCAACCACGACACGCCACTTACGCTTCAGACTGCCCGGTCGAATCCAGTTCGCCCCCAGGCGGCGGTTTCGACTTGGTAATCTAATCTATCGGTTGCCAAGTCAACCACCAACGATCAATTATATCCGCCCGGACCGGCCGGGTCCACCGGCAATCGGTGGTCTAAAACATCCGCGGGAAGAGTTGCCAGGCAATCACGACCACACCCAGCGGAATCACCCACCAGGCGAACCGATAGAGCCGACCTTGCTCAACGCAGCGAACCAGCCAGAAAAGCGAGACCAAGCCGACGGCAAAGCTGACCGCTGCACCCAACGCCAACGCCGCCAGAGGAGTAGAATCGGCCCCATCTTTGACGAGTTTGACGGTTTCGAGCAGCCCAGCCCCACCAATGGCGGGTATCGCAAGGAGGAACGAGAACGTGGCCGCCTCGTCGCGTCGCAGCCCCAAGGTCAAACCGGCCACGATGGTGGTCCCGCTGCGGGAAATGCCCGGCAGGATAGCAAATGCCTGAAAAACGCCGATCAGCAAGGCCCGACCGTATCCCAAGTCGCGGCAGATCGTCTCACCGCCTTGGTTGCGAGCCGTCCACAGCAACAACAGTCCGGTGACCGGAAACATCAGCCCGGCCAACAGCGGACTCTTGAAGACGGCCTCCTCGATGGCGTCGTTGTAGGGCGACAACTTGATGCCGAGTCCGACTACGGCCGCGGGAATGCTGCCAACGATCAACAGCCCGATCAAACGCCGGTCCTGCCCCAGGAGCCCCCAAATTCGACGCCAATAGAAGACCAGAATCGCCAGCAACGTGCCGACGTGCAGCACGATACTGACGGTCAGCTTGTCGTCCATGGTCTGGCCCAGTTCGTCAAACAACGCCTGTCCGACCACGATATGACCCGACGAACTGACCGGCAGGAATTCAGCAATTCCCTGCACGATCGCCAGAACGAGAATCTCAAGCCAGATCATAGGTCAACGAACATGGAGGCTGGGTGAAGGCAACAAGATGCACAATTATAGCCTTCTCCCTGGCACTTGTCGTCGCGGACAGAATCAAGTCCACTGGCCGCCACTCGCCTTGCTGTCCCTCATAGGTGGCACTCCGGACATCGCCAAGCCCCCGCTGCGGAATCCATAGCCCCTTGGACTACCCCGGCATATCTGCGATAATGCGAGATTCGCGGCGGTCGGCCAGCGGCCCACCAAGTCCGTCCTTGTGAAATCCCATGGAGCGTTGACATGTTTAAGAACCTCAACCCCTCGGCGCTTGGCATCGCCGGCCATCAGAGCGAGATCATTGAGTTGGCCCTGACCTACCGCTTTGGTGGGATGGACCTGGATGTGGCCGACTTCGTTGCCCGGGCCAAGCTACACGGAATGCCTTATGCCCGGCGGCTCATAGACAGTGCAAAGATCCGCATCGGGTCATTCCCGTTGCCACTGGCCTGGGATACCGACGAGGAGGTGTTTCGCACGGATCTTGAGAAGCTGCCGGAATACGCACAGACGGCAGTCGAGATCGGTTGCACCCGGTGTCTGGTCACGCTGGCCCCGGCCTGCGACATCCGGCCCTATCACGAGAACTTCGAGTTCCATCGCGAGCGGTTCTCGCGAATCTGCCAGGCCCTGCAGCCGGCCGGGGTCCAATTCGGCGCGGGATTTCAGGCGGCCGAGTACCTCCGCAAAGACCGGACCTTCCAGTTTGTCCACGATCTCGATTCCCTGACACTGCTGGTGAATATGGTCGACTCACCCAACATGGGGATGCTGCTGGACGTCTGGGATCTGGTGGCCTGCGGCGGATCGCCCGATAC
>JABMRB010000101.1 GCA_013202865.1 Candidatus Nealsoniibacteriota bacterium
CGGCCAATGCGGCCAAATCCACTTTCGCGTAGATCTCGGTGGTGCTTGGTACCGAATGCCTGAGGATCTCGCCGATCTCTGCCAAAGTCGCCCCCTGCCGAAGCATGTTGGTGGCCAGGGAATGACGGAGCAAATGTGCCCCCTTATGGGCCGGATCGAGTTTCGCACGCTTTAGAGCACGGCGAACAATGTCACCAATGGCGGCAGAACCGGAGAACCCTCGACGTGGTGCCCTGGCACGAACGAACACGCGTCGCGTCGAACACCGTGGTCGTCTGTCGTGGAGATATGTTGCCAGGGCATCACCAACATCCTGAGGTATCGGCAGTTGATCTTGACGTGGTCCTTTGCCGTGAACGGTGATTACGCCGGCTTCCCAGTCGATGTCATCCAATTCCATCGCAACGATCTCGCCGGCACGCAGGCCTAAACGAGCCAGAACGAGCAATACGGTGTAGTCCCTCTGCCCCACAGCGGTGTTGCGGTCGCAGCACTGCAATAGACCTTCCACTTCTTCCGGCGGGAGCGACTTGGGCAACCCCGACAGTCGCCAGTTCGCCACTGTGGGAACGCAAGCAACCAAGTCACAGACCACGTCACCCCGGAAACGAAGAAAACGGAAGAAACCACGCAATGCCGTTGTCATCAACTGAGCCCTGCAGCACCCCATCGTGCGTGCGTGACGAAGAACGAACCGTGTGACATCAAACGCGTGGATCTCGCTCAGCACGACCATCTCGGGCGAAAAACGTTCAGTGAGAAAACAGTGGATGAAGGGCAAATAGTTGCTCAACGTTGCCGGCGACAGGCCACGCTCCTCTTCGAGATGCCGGGCGAAGTCACACTCGATACGGCAGAGCTCACTGTTGTCAATCTCTGCCGGCACTCTTGGTATGACCCCGGCTTCACGTAAGTACTCAAGGAGCGTGCGCAATGCCGAGAGATCACCTCGACGAACATATCCTGCCCTTGGACAGTCTTCGAAGAAGAGATCAACGCTTCCCTCATTCAGATCGTAGATCTTCAGTTGCCCCGTGGAAGACCATTCGCTGAAGTTCCGGACAACTTGCATCTTGCTGCGC
Source organism: Candidatus Nealsoniibacteriota bacterium (assembly GCA_013202865.1). Taxonomy (GTDB): domain Bacteria; phylum Planctomycetota; class Planctomycetia; order Pirellulales; family Thermoguttaceae; genus JABMRB01. The sequence goes on from JABMRB010000101.1 coordinate 1,083, forward strand.
AGAGTTGCCGTGGCGTAACCTTGCGCAGACAGCAGCGAAGCGAATGACGGAGCGTGGCGCGCCAACGGGCCAGGGCAAGGACGCAGGGACGTTTCGGGCTCGGCGACCAGTTGTGTTGACATGTCTGTTTTCTCCTTGTTATGGTCAAACACCCAAGAAACAAAGAGGAAACTATGTCAGAATTATGCCGAGTAGTCAGGCGGCCATTGGGCAGTGCTAGGCAGGGAAAGAACGTGGATGCAGGGCAGGACTCGGCATAATTCGGGACTCGGCATAATGCCGGAGTGTGTGCACGCTGACGCGGGATTTAGTGATGCCGGCGCGTTTGAGCTGGCGGCGCATCCCGCCATGGACAGCAGATTTCGACATAGGTCTATCGGCGGTCGGCCCACCCTTGCCGTCCCGGCCAAGAGCCGGGAATAGCCAGTAGCGGTTGCGGTGTCGCGGCCAATACCTCTCCAGAATCTTCAGTGTGAACGATGGCAAGACGACTTTCCGGTCTTTTGCTCCCTTCCCCTGCCGGACATGAACAATGCCTCCGGCACGGTCAATGTCACCCGGACGCAGATGAAGAGCTTCATCCAGCCGGAGACCACAGGAGTAGACTGTTCGCAAGTAGGAGTAGATGTGGGGCATCTTGATGCTGTTGAACAGCCGGGCGATCTCCTCCCGCGACAGGATGGTGGGCTCGAGGATCTCATACTTGGCCCGCGCCGCTTTGAGCAGTTCCCAGTCGTATTTGAACAGGTCGTTGAAAAGAAAGCGGAGCCCGCGATAGAGGATGCGCTGTGAACTGCCGTTGAGCTTCTCGTAGCGTTCGAGAACGAACGTGCGCACATCAGCTTCGGTCAACATGAACGGCGGCCTGTCGAAACGCCTCATCAGAATGCGGACCTCGCGGGCATACGCCTCGCCGGAACGACGGGATAGGCCGGTCAGGACAAAAGAGTCGGCGACATAGCGGTACCAGCCATTGGGATCGGAAACATCGAAACCGATGTCGGGGAGAGGGTTGAGCTTTCTCGTTTCGGGACTAGATTCGCGTTGCATGAGTATATCCTTTCGTTTGAACTTCGGTTCCCCGGTTGCACCCGGGACGAAAGGATATCATGCCTACTCAAATGAGGAAAAAACACCAGAGAGAGGGAGTTCTCCGCTGCGGAGCAGCTAGCTTGAACAAGGACAATGCAGGGGACTCTCGTACCTCGCGCCCCTGATTGCCACGTTCGGCGGACAGGAAAACTGTGAGGACACTACGCCCCAATCGATACCGGTTGCAGGAGGAAGCGAGCAAATGCTAAGAATGGTTTTGTCAGTGGAATGGGTGCTCAATTGACAATGCCCATGGACTACAAGGCACTCAGCACTTTCGTGCAAAGTCACTTCACCGA
>JABMRB010000967.1 GCA_013202865.1 Candidatus Nealsoniibacteriota bacterium
GGGAAGAGCATTGGCTCGTACCACGGCGGTCCTTGCAGCCTCCATGTCGAACGGTTCCAATGCTGGAGATAGCCACGTACCTACCATGCGGGCAATGCCATGCTGACGGCTAGACAGCGACCGAAGCCGTTGGGGTTGTTTTAAGGGCAACCAACGCCCCGCTTGTACGATTCCATGTTTGAAGTTCTGCGGGTCACGGGAAAGGGGAACTGCGATGCGCCGTGTGCAAGGGGCCACTTCCGCAATTGTGTGCGTTTTCTCCGTTCACCTGCTCCAGGGGATGGCTATCTGCGATGAGCCACCAGCCCCGGAAATTGTCGAAGGAGTTGTATGGGCTGTGAATCTCAAGGATGGCACCCTTCAAGCGACGTACAGGCAAGAGGGACGTGTGACGGCGCCCGCCGTGGCTGGCAAGCAGCTTTTTGTCGGAACCGATCACGGTCTGAAGTGTGTGGATATTACGACGCGCAAGGTAGAATGGCACTTCGCTGATGCGGGGGCTGTCAACTTCCCCCCGGTCACTGCGGGGGGCACTGTCTTCATCTCAGGCAGCGCCAACAAGGAGGTCTTCGCGCTGGATGCGACGACAGGCACGATTCGCTGGAGGTACAAACCAGATGATGGCCATTCCGCCCGGGTGAGAACGCCTCTCACGGTCGTTGGCGACGCCCTCGTCTTTGGATGCGAAAGGAGGCTGCACTGCGTGGACATCGGCACAGGGCGTACGAGATGGCTTGCCTCGACCGGTGGGACTCTCTGGAACGTCCCTTGCGCCTCCGATGGGGTCGTGTACGTCAACTCCAAGCACATTGAAGGCTTCAGTAGCGCCACAGGCGAGCGTGTGTGGCAGCACAAGCACAAGGGCGATCTCGGCTCTGCGCCCGTCGTCAGCGGGAAGCGTCTTTTCGTCGTCAAGGAACGGGGTCCTGTTGCGATGGACCTCACTCGCGAGGATCATGTCCTCTGGAAGAGACGGGGCCTCTGGAAGAAACCGGGGCAGGAGAATCCCGGCCGCGAACGTCCTGCAGCAGCTTCTGACGTGGTTCTGTTCCCTGTTGATTACTTGATCTTTGCCCTTGATTGCAGGACCGGAAAGGAGAAGTGGAAACTGAATCTTGGACGCGGTGTCAAGCGTGTCTTCGTAGTAGGCGAGCGGTGCTATGGCATCGACTACTTGGGAAGGGTCGCCTGCGCCGAGGTCACCTCAGGCAGACAGCTTTGGAGATGGTACCGAGACCGCGAGGACGACAAACCCGCGTGCGATTACATGTACGTACCGGGCGAACCAGCCCTGAGCGATGGCGCATTATTCATTGCCACGAACGCGTGGCAACACAACTAGGCGTTCCAGCGGATGCCGCCCGCTCCGCGGCCGGCACCGCTGAACTCTACGTTACGCCTTGCGACTCAGCAGCGGTCCCATCTACTCATACCTTTTATGATGCGCGTCGAATAACCACCCATTTTCTTGAGACGACGGTCGACAGTACCTAACCTGCGGAGGTGGTGGACACCGACCGCATTTGTACCCCGGCCCCAACGGGCGTAGGTGGTGGACACCTCCGCGCCTTGAAACGAGGCCAACATCACGCGATCAGGTCGGGTTCTAGCCACTGCCAGAAGCGTAAGTCTGTATTCTCACGGGGTTTACGTGCAGTATGGCTCCTCTACAACGGGATCATGCCTTCATGGCCCAAGGGCGGATCGGCCACGACGAGTTGGCCCGCTCGCGCGGGTGGGTGACAACGTCACAAGAGGAAAAGGGGCGACGAGGAAGTTTGTGCTCTCGCTGGCGCGGTGGCTGATGGCGCGCCCTCACCCCAATCCTCTCCCAAAGGGAGAGGGAGCCCGGGTCGGCATCCGTGGTCGTTCGGTTGCCAAGACTTGGTCATCGTGTATTGTTCCATCGTGGCCGGCGTTCTAACGGGACTCACACTGGCCGGCAAGCAGCCAGTGGCACCAGACGCTGCCCGATAACTCGGCGTAAATGCCGGGCCGATTACCGGCTGCGCCGGCCGTGGGGCGTGTTCGGTGGGGCCACGGAGGCGGAGCCTCGGAGACATTGCGCTGCCCAGGCGGAGCCTGGGGACGAGAGGTCAAAAGCCCGTGAAAACAGAATTCCACAGAATCGACTTATTGACATATCGATATGTTCCGATATAATATCAGTATGGACGCCCCAATGCCGCAAACGCCGAATCTGTTGCCGGTTGAACTGCTGGAAGAGGCGGCCGAGTGCCTGCGGATTCTGGGGCATCCGATGCGGCTGCGGATTGTGGATATCCTGATGCAGGGCGAGTTTCCCGTGGGGCAGATCGCCGAAATGTGCGAGTTGCCGCCGCATCAGACGAGCGAGCACTTGCGGCTGTTGAAGGGGCACGGCCTGCTGAGTGCCCAACGTCGCGGCCGGGCCGTCTACTATGCGGTGGCCGATCCCCGGTTGCCGCGACTGTTGCAGTGCATTCGGGCGGCGTGCGAGGGCGAGAAGTGACAATCGGCGAGCCGCCGGGTTTATCCCGGCGCAATCGGAGTGCAGAGGAAACGAGAGAAGAGTGAAATTGGCGGGTGACGGCGTGGGGGCAAGCCCCGCGGCTTGCTTTGGAAGCATGGAGATGGACTGATGACGCGACGTAAGCGAATTCTTATTGTGGGTGGTGTGGCCGGCGGTGCTTCGGCGGCGGCTCGGGCGAGACGGCTCTCGGAAGACGCCCAGATCGTGATCTTCGAGCGGGGGCCGCATATCTCGTTTGCCAACTGCGGCCTGCCGTATCACATTGGCGGTATGATTGCCGAGCGCGACCGGCTGCTGGCGCAGACGCCCGACGGGATGCGGCAGCGGTTCCGCATCGACGTGCGAATCCGAACCGAGGTCGTGCAGATCGATCCGGCCGCCCACGAGATCACCGTTCGCGACTTGCAGACCGACCGTCAGCGGACCGAGCCTTACGACGCGTTGATCCTCAGCCCGGGCGCCGAGCCGGTCCGTCCGCCGATTCCCGGCGCCAACACGCCGGGCGTGCTCACGTTGCGAAACGTCCCGGACATGGACGCCATCAAACGCATCGTCGATCGGGCCGAGTCGTTGCACGCGGTGGTGGTCGGTGGCGGGTACGTCGGGCTGGAGATGGCCGAGGCGCTGCGGGCGCGCGGCGTGGAGGTCGCGTTGGTCGAAATGGCCGACCAGGTGATGACGCCGGCCGACGCGGAAATGGTGGCCCCGATCCATCAGCAACTCCAGCTCCACGGCGTCGACCTGCGGCTCGGTACGTCGGTTGTTGCCATCGGCGCAGAGGGCGGGCGGCTTCGTGCGACGCTCAGTTCGGGCGAGTCGATCGAGTGCGGTCTGGTTGTGATGGCCGTGGGTGTGCGGCCGGAGGTCGGCTTGGCGCGGGCGGCGGGACTCGAGATCGGTCCGACCGGCGGCATTGTGGTCGACTCGCAGATGCGGACCAGCGACCGGGACGTTTACGCCGTGGGCGATGCGGTCGAGATCACGCATCTGGTCGGTGGGCAGAAGGCCCTGATCCCGCTGGCCGGGCCGGCCAATCGCCAGGGACGCATTGCCGCGGACAACGCCTTGGGCCGCGCGAGCGTTTATCGCAATACGCAGGGCACGGCCATCTGTAAGGTGTTCGACCTGGCGATCGGCATGACGGGCCTGAGCGAGAAGGCGTTGCGACAGGCGGGCATCGAGTACGAGAAGATCTACGTCCACGCGGCCAGCCACGCCGACTACTATCCCGGGGCCGCCCAGATCAGCTTGAAGCTGCTGTTCGACCCGGCCGACGGGAAGATTCTGGGTGCCCAGGCAGTCGGGGCCGACGGGGTCGACAAACGGATCGACGTGCTGGCGGTCGCCTTACGGGCCGGGTTGACGGTCCACGATCTGGCCGAGCAGGAGTTGGCCTACGCCCCGCCCTACGGTTCGGCGAAGGACCCGGTCAACTATGCAGGCTTCGTGGCCGCCAACGTGCTCGACGGCGACGTACAGCTTTGCCACGTCGAAGACGTGATCGCACCCGGCGAAGACCAGATGCTGCTGGACGTCCGCACCACGAAGGAGACCGAGACGGGCACGATCCCCGGGGCGACGATTGTACCGCTGGACCAGTTGCGAGAGCGGCTCGACGAGTTGCCGCGCGACAAGGAGTTACTGGTCTACTGCCCGGTCGGTCTGCGTGGTTATCTCGCCTGCCGGATCCTTTCGCAGCACGGTTTCCGCTGCCGCAACCTGACCGGCGGGTTCAAGACCTACCGAATGGCCACCGGCACGCTGCCGCCGTCGCCGAAGCAGGAGCTCAAGGACGACACGGGCGCGGCCGCGCCTGTAACCCCGTCGCCCGTGGCCCTATCGCCGGCTGCCCCGTCGTCCGAGCCGCGGGTGGTGCAGATCGTTAAGGAGATCGACGCTTGTGCGTTGCAATGTCCGGGCCCGATCATGAAGTTGCGTGAGGTGATCGACGAGATCGACGACGACCGGGCGGTGACGATCACGGTATCCGACCCGGGCTTCCCGGCCGACGTCGCCGCCTGGTGCGAGAGCACGGGCAACCGTCTGATGGAATTAACACCCGAGGGCGGCGCCTTCCGCGCCACCATCCAGAAGGTCGCTGCTATGCCCACATCCAATCCTCAATCCGCAGCCCCCAATCTCTCCAAGAACAAGACGCTTGTGGTTTTCAGCGGCGACCTCGACAAGGCCCTGGCCGCGTTCATCATCGCCAACGGCGCCGTGGCGATGGGCAGCAACGTGACGATGTTCTTCACGTTCTGGGGCTTGAACGTATTGCGTCGTCCGCAACGGGTCGCCACGTCGAAGAACCTCATCGAGAAGATGTTCGGCTGGATGATGCCGCGGGGGCCCGACAAGCTGAAACTCTCGAAGATGAACATGGGCGGCATGGGGGCGGCCATGATCAAGGGCATCATGCAAAAGAAGGGCGTCTCGTCGTTGCCCGAGTTGATCCGCAGCGCCCGCGATTCGGGTGTACGTCTGGTCGCCTGTACGATGAGCATGGATCTGATGGGTATTCGCCGTGAGGAACTGATCGACGGTATCGAAGAGGGCGGCGTGGCGATGTATCTGGGTAGTGCGGAGATGGGGAATGTGAATTTGTTTGTTTAAGGGAAGAGATGCACAGGGGACAGCAACGCCCACGGACTGCGTTCCGTGGGGTAGGGGACTGGGGGCTGGGGTTTGGGGGCTATGGGTCGGCCGGGATGGGGAGAGGGGGCGTTGGGCGGAATCTTGCACCGCCTTTGCGTTTTGAAGACGGACGCACGGCGCGGCCGAGGCGGCCAATAAGTTGGCTTGAAATAAGGAGTTACGTCGATTAGAATCGGTTCAGAATGATCGATCGGCCGATCAAGCGAAAGTCGATAATTGAGTCGGGTTCTTCGGTAACTCCTTTCAGGACAACGAGTTATGCAC
>JABMRB010000968.1 GCA_013202865.1 Candidatus Nealsoniibacteriota bacterium
ATCACCCGGGGCCACCCGGCACCACCCACCGCCGCCCGTACGATGGACGCATGGGCAGCTACCCCTTCTACCTCGACTTGTCCGACCGCGACGTCCGTGACGTGCTCTGGCTACTCGCCTCGCGCTGGGAAGAGTTCAGACCCGATGACACACGGACCCTGCGGAGTCTCGTTGGTGAGCACTCGACGGCGGATGAATGCCGGGAACGGCTTTGCCAGGGCCCCGAGCCTGAGCCAGACGACCCGCTGCCGGATGAGATTGCCGCCCAGGCCGCAGAACTGCGGCGGGGCTGGGTCGACGAGCGGCAGGTAATGGAAGAAGCACTCGACCGGGCGCCGGGCATCCGCGTCTACTGCGAGACGGACCTGTCGGCCGGCGATTCGACAACCGGGCTGGCGGCATGGTAGAATGAAACTCGTACGTGGCCTTCCCTGGAGACAGGTCGCGGAGCGAGGCCCCTGATTGAATGAACTGCCTTGAGTGAGACAACCGTGAGCATCTTGGCGTCGGCTGGGAAAACCTGTGTGGTGACGTTGGCCTGTACGATGGTCAACAGCCTGCTGCTCTCGCGATCCGCCGCGGAGCCCACTTTTGCCAACGGTGTGACCCAAGGAACGGTTATCGCCGACGACATCAACGAAGATTCGGGGATGACCGTCAGCCGCCACAACGAAGGCGTGCTCTGGGTCCACAACGATCATGGCGACTCTGCCCGCATCTTCGCCGTCAACGCCCAGGCGGAGTACCTCGGTGCGTTCGACCTATCCGGTGCCGGGGCCAACGACTATGAAGACCTCGCCATCGGCCGCGGGCCGGCGGCCGGAGTGAATTACTTGTACGTGGGAGACATTGGCGACAATGACGCTACCGGAAGCGGCCTGGTCACCGTCTACCGGCTTCCAGAGCCGGCCGTGTATGCCGCCCGCGGCGATCAATCGAGGCCAATCCGCGGTTCCAGCGTCGACAGGCTCACGCTTGAGTACCCCGACGGTCCACACAACGCGGAAACCTTGATGTTCGATCCGCTTAGTGGCGACCTGCTGATTGCAACGAAAGAAACGGACAAGACCAGAGTCTACCGGGCTTCGGCGGGCGACCTAGCCGACCCGGCTCTTGACGTCGTGCCACTGAATCTCCTCGCCCGGACGGATGATATCGAGATGTCGACCGCAGGCGATATCTCGCCGACCGGCGGTGAAGTGATCATCAAGAATTACACGGACGCCCGGATTTGGACACGATGGCCGGGAGAAAGCGTTGGCGAGGCGATGACGCGATCACCGGCAGTGATTCCGTTGCAGGAGGAACCGATGGGCGAGGCGATCGCCTTCGACGCCGTCGGCAGCGGCTATTTCACCCATAGTGAGAACGGCGGTATCCCGGGTGGCAGCGGGCCGTCGCAGCCGCTGTACTACTACGGTCGCACCAGCGACGATGGGCCGGCCGCCCCGCTGACGCTCGTCTCGGCCGGCGCACCCTGGAAGTATCTCGATGATGGTTCGGATCAGGGCACGCGGTGGCGCAACGATCCCGACTTCGATGATTCGTCGTGGCAAACGGGCGAAGGCCAGTTCGGCTACGGCGACGGCGACGAATGGACCACGGTCGCCTACGGCGACGACCCCGACAAGAAACTCATCACCACTTACTTCCGTAAGGAGTTTGAAGTCGACGATCCGACAGAGATCCATGACCTGATCCTAAGAATGGTCTACGACGACGGCGCGGCGGTCTATCTTAACGGGACTGAGATTGCTCGCCCCAACCTCGCCGAAACAGCAGCCTTCGACCATCTGGCCGACGAGACGCAGTCTCTGCTGGAAGACACCTGGTTCGAGTTCCTCGTCGATCCCGGGCTGCTTCCGGACCTGTTGCTCGACGGCACCAACGCACTGGGCGTCGAGGTCCATCAGGCGTCGCCCACCAGTTCCGACATTAGTTTCGACTTGCAGCTACTGGCCACTGCCCAGGCCACCCTTGAGCCCTTGACCTGGGACAACCAAGGGGGTGATTTCAACTGGGTAACCGCCGCCAACTGGAACCCGGATCAGGTGCCCGACAAGTACGCCAAAATCACCATCGACAACGGGGATACCGTGTTGCTGGACTCTCCTGCGCAAGAGGCCCGGTCGGTCACTCTCGAAAGCGGCACACTCGCCATCGCTGCCGGAGGGGAGTTGTCTCTTACCGACGACATGACTGTGGCGGGCGGCTGTACGTTGACTGGCAGTGGCGCCGTGACCACCTCCACCCCGATTACCGTCGAATTGGGTGGGACTATCTCGCCAGGCGATGGCGTTGGCACGTTCTCGGTCAGCAGTGTCGAGCTACAACCCGGCTCTGCCCTCTCGGTCGAACTCAGTGGCTCAGGGTTGGGCGACCGACTTGACCTTGCGGGCGAA
>JABMRB010000969.1 GCA_013202865.1 Candidatus Nealsoniibacteriota bacterium
GCTCTGGTCGGCCACGGCGCGGGTGATTGCCTGGCGGATCCACCAGGTGGCATACGTGCAGAACTTGAAGCCGCGTCGATACTCGAACTTGTCGACCGCCCGCATCAGGCCGGTGTTACCCTCTTGGATCAGGTCGAGGAAGCTCAGCCCGCGGTTGCGATATCGCTTGGCAATCGAGACAACCAGGCGAAGGTTGCCGGCCGATAGGTCTCGCTTGGCGGCCTCATATTCCTCCAGCAGGGCACCGGTCTTGGCGATCCGGCGGCGGAGTGTGGCGGGGCTCTCCAGCGTGATCCGGATCAGGTAGCGGAGTTCCTTGCGTAGCTCGGTGGCCCGTTGGGAGGCGGCCCAATTGTCTTCCATCTCGCCCAACTGCTCCTTGATGTCCTGCATCCGCCGCGAGATCTCTTTGACCTTGTCGAGAATCGGCTGTAACTTTTGAGTTCGCAGTCGCATTTCTTCGATCAGTTGCACCGCCTTGTTGCGGCGGACAACCAACCGGCGCCATGCCGCGCGGCGCAGGCTGTTCGGTTGACTGGCGTTGATCGCCAGGGCGAAATCCCGCTGGTTGGAACGCATCAGGTGCTTCAGTGTGTGCAGATTCGGATCGAGCATCTTCAGCAGGCGCCGCTTCTCCCGCACGTTGATCACCGAGACCTCGATCGTGCGATCCAGCCGTAACTTGCCGTCGCGGATCGCCTCGAGCAACTCGATTGCCCCTTGCAGCACGAAGTCAGTGGCCAGCATGCTGTGCCGAAATCGCCTCCGGCTGCGCTCGATCTGCTTGGCCGAGCGAATCTCCTGCCGACGCGACAGCAGCGGAATCTCGCCCATCTGCATCAGATAGATCCGCACGGGATCCTCGATCTGATGGTCGGCGCCGGTGTGCGCGACGTCGTAGTCGTCCGACGTGTCGTTCTGCTCACCCGCTGAGGCCCCCTTGGTGGAGCCAGTCTTGGCCACCGGCTTCAAATTCGCCCCCCGACGAGACACGCTCGCGTTACGTTGGGTCGTCTTGTTACCAGCGGGCTTTGTCTTGGTCTTAGGCAAGGTGTAGCGTCCTCAGTTGTGCGTTAGGTGGACAGCAGGGGCCAACCGGCGTACCTGACCGGAGCCCAGGGGGGAAAATGCATTTTGGATGCCAAGCGGTGGAAACGAGGCGGGAGCCGATCCTAAAGAGTTGCCATCAAAAGACTTACGTCACCAATCCGAACACCGCACACGCCCCCGACCAAGCTGCCCTGTTGGCTCCTCGCATCATCAGGCCGCTCGGTACGTCCTGTTTCGGAAACGCTGGCTGGATGTGAAAACACCCAAGAACAGCGAAAACCATCTCGGGCGGGCCCCTTTTTCGGTCCACTTTGCGTAATCATTACGCGCACCCCAGATTACACAGGTCCCTTAAGTATATCCATTCTCACAGGCCGGTCAATAGGCATAATGGATAATCAGGGTGGTTTGGGTGGTGTTTTTCGGGGCTCCGGTAGGACCCCACCGGCGCAGCACCAGACAGCCACGCAGAAGGGAGGGGCAAAGAATGCAAGGGAGAAAGGATGGTGGCCGTCATTGACCGCGGACGATCATCTCGGCCAGCCGCTGGCGGACTTCCTCGAACTTGGCCGGGTCGCGCTCCCAACGGAACCACGAACCGACCAGCGGGAGCAGGGCCTCTTCGGCCTTGGCCGCCAGGCCTTTTCGCTCGAGGATGGCTAGATACTCGTAGTCCTCGATGGCGTCGCGCAGCGCCTTCAACCTCAAACTCGGCGCGATCCCGTCGTAGCCGACGGCCCGGCCCGGATAGACCAACGTCCCCTCGCCGTTGAAGACCAGTCTCGGGTCGCGGTCCCGCCGGCCGAACGTCTTGGGATCGGTCCAGGGGTCGTCCACCGCGTCCCAGTAACACATGCCGCCCCAGTAGAGCAGCCCGCGAATTCGGTATCGCCAGGCAATCCAGGCTGGGACGCGGTAGTGCAGCAGCGGCCAATCGATCTGCCACCAGGGAGTCGGCTGGCGCTGGCATAAGGCCGTGTAGGCCCAGATGGTGTCGCCCGCCAAGCGGCGCTCGGCGGCGCTTTCAGGTTGGAAGTTGCTGAACAATGGGCACCAGATGTCGACCGCTCCGTGCAGGTCGCCCCAGGCCGCGTCGGCTCCGGCGTCGCCCTTGCGGGTCCAGGTCTGTTCGGTCACCATCACCTTGCAGACGGACTTTGCTTCGCGGACGGCCCGGCCCCATTTCTGCACGAACCGGTAGGCCTCCTCGTTGTTCGGCTCGTCGGCCAGATACATGTAGAATGTCACCTGCGGGCGGTCTAGCTCGGCGGCGGCCTGATCCCAGGCGGCAAGCCATGCCCGTAGCGTATCGCGTTGTCGATCGGGATCTTTCACTACGGTCGTCGGACGCGGGATTTGAAACGCGTTGACGTGATAACGGTCGACGAAGCTCTGCAGTGCCCGAATTTGCCGTTGCGGAATGTGGAACGTGCCGTCGGCCATCGGTTCCGGCCGAACGGTTCCGGCGGGGGGTGTCGCGTTGATGCGGTGACGCGAAAGCAGATCGGCGCACCGGATATGTAGGGCCGTCCAGTCAGTCAGTCCCCTCTCTTTCCCCTGCATCGCACGCCGCTGGTAGTAGCTTCGCATGCGATCGGCGGGCGACCCGAAGGCCGTTTGCAACGTCGATACCCGGGGCAGGTCGAAGTCCCAGACCGTCAATGTGACCGGGACCTCTTTGGCGCGGCCATCGCCGTCGACGAGGCGATAGGTGCCCCGATACTTGCCGGCCGGGGTGCCGGTCGGAACGAACACGTCGACGAGGAACCCGTGTGTCTGGTCCGCCGGCAGATCGAACGGCATTGCCCGAAAACGGGCGGCCGGAAGCGACAGCCGCGTTTTCGGATGACGCGCGGGGATCAGTGGATCGGGATACCAGCCCGGCTTGAAGCCGGCGTTGCGGTACGTACCGACGTCGAGCTGAAGCTGGTGCTGGCGATAGAGTCTCGCGTCACTTGCCCGCAAGACGGCACCATCCGGCCCGGTCAAATCGGCGGGCAACAGCCGCACGCCGGCGACCTCCTCATCGGACCGCATGAGCACTTGAAAGCATTCCCATTCGTTCCGGGCGGCGGCCAGATTCACCCAGCGGCCCTCTTCGGCCGGTTGCCGGCGAAGCACGCGACGGGTCTCGGCGACGGTCCATACCTGCCAGTCGGCATACGTTTCAACGGTCGAAACAGCACATACAAAGGCCGCCACCGTCGCACAAGTGAGCGCTCTCATCATACTTCTCTCGCCTTTGGGGCCCCACCACTCTATTCTACTTGCGCCGAACGCGGAAGCAAGACGGCTCTTGCGATGGTCCACTGTGGCACGAACCCAGGAGCCGCCAACGGCAGAAGCGAGGGCCACGCGAGGCGGCCCTTCTTGTGGCAAGTCCCTCAGCAGTGAGCTATGAGCTATGAGCTATGAGCCGTGAGAAAGTCCATTGCTCAAAGCTCACTGCTCACTGCTCACTGCTCAAAGCTCACTGCTCACTGCTCAAAGCTCAAAGCCGACACCTGAGAACTGAATCGGGAAGCTATTAAACGAGACAAGGTATGCGGCGCAGTTCGCCCGAGTGAGGCGAAGCGCGCCGATACCTTGTCTTCCAGCGTTGCCAAAGACGCGTCCCCGGCGGAAACCGTTCACGTCTTCAGATCCGGCAGAATCAACTGCTCGGCGAGTTATTCGAATTGTGGATCGCAACGGGAACCGCGATGGCTGCCGCAATCAGGGTAGCAACCACCCAGGGGTTCGACAGCAGGTTGCGGAACCCCAGCAGTCCGAATTGGCCTCGCTGCGTCTGCCCACCGGCAACGACCAGCGCTCCCGGTTGAGCGGACGGCGGCGCGATCCTCTCGGGCCACACACGGAACGTTCCCTGTCCTTCTGCTGCTGCCACCTGGTACACGCCGCTGTTGCTGAGCCCCCTAAAGGAGAACAGCCCATTGGCATCGGTTCGCGGAGCCGCCTTACCGCCGATCAGTTCCCTGCCTCCGCTGCTTAGCGACACGGGGACGCCGGCCAAGGGCTTGCCTTGGGCATCGAGGACCTGTCCGAGCAAGACGCCGCTGTTGAGCTTCACGTCGGTGACGACCGGCGCCGGTTTGGTTGCCGGGTTCGCACCCAAAACCATCTGCGGAAAACAGACGCCTACCATGGCCATGACGACGGCCACCCATTGAAGAAATGTTGCATTTCGCATGTTTGCGGCACCTTTGAAAACAGAAACGAGAGGGTAGCTTCCATGCCCGAAAACCGGGCCCACAGCTCTGCCCGCCGGTTCGCCAAGCCGGTACATAGGAAGTCCACGACGGGTTTTCACGGTAGGTATCGGCCGAACCGACTGCGTAACTTAAGTCGGACGCCCGGAAACGCCGGCGTCCTCTCTCCCGCTGCCAGGGTGGCACAGGTGGGCAAGTGGGGTAAGCTGCCGCGGCCGCCAACCGGGCGGATGGCGTCACGTCGGTGTGCTGTGGGGCACTTGCACGCGACGCTGCACAGGCCGGGGGTTCGTGCTTGCCTGGCGCTGTCTTTCTGATATCCTGGCAATGTTCGGTCAGTTCATTGGGAACGTGCCGCGGACGGCTGCCAAATCATGGCCGTCTACGAGGAGTTGGACGAAACGACCGTCCTGCCCGTGACCGCTTGCGAAGTCCCCGAGCCGGTACTCTGAGTAAGATAGGGGTACGCGAATCCGCGATAAACCAATTCTGCACCGCCTTTGCATTTGGAAACCATTGCCGCAATCCAGCCGCGGCGGCCATTAAGTCGCCTTGAAATAAGGAGTTACGTCGATTAGAATCGGCTCAGAATGATCGACCGGGTTCTTTCGCGAAGATCAACATTAGGCCGCAATTTCGTCGTAACACCTGACGTGACAACGAGTTATGCACATCAACGCATGCCCCTGTTTGGCGCAACTTGCGAGAATAGACTTACGGCGACGGCCGGTGCCGGAGGACGGTCCGAACTCGTTTCACTTCAACAGGTTACGTCGAGTCCCGTTCTTGCTCGATTGCCCTAAGTCAAGTTCATGCCACCCAAACTAA
>JABMRB010000970.1 GCA_013202865.1 Candidatus Nealsoniibacteriota bacterium
CCTGCCCCTGTATCTTGCCTTTTTCGAGTTGGTCCACAACCTCCGGAAACGCGGAAAAGCACTCTTCGGATCCTTGATCGCCCTCCTGCTAAAACCATCAACCCGAAACCGGGTATGAGCCTTGGCGAATTGAAGAAGGATGATGGCAACGGTCCCCGGCTATGCGACCGAGCCAATTTGCAGTTTGCAATTACCAATTTGCAATTTTCAATCCTGTACTGGCACGATGGGCGACTCCCAGCCGGCCATGTCTTGCGGCTTCAGATCGGCCTTGCGGCGGCCGTGATCTTTGCACCAGGTGGCGTTGTAGGGGCCGACGAAGTCGACGGCGGCGTCTGGCTTGATGGCGTCTTCCAGGGCGACGGCCCAGAAACATGCGTTGACCAACATGCGGCGAAAGCCTTCGTTCTCCAGATCGTTCGATGCGCCGTAGGTGGTCGTAAACACGCGGCCCCGTTTGCCCGATGCGCCTTCGTAGCTCCGCGTCCACGCCCCGGGCACCGGCGGATGGGCCGGGTCGGGCTCGGCGTCCGGCTCCATGCCGCCCAGAGGCTGGGCCATGGCCAGCACGTCGCTCGGCGGCAGCGGATCGGCCCGGTAACCGCCGCACTGCACCCAAGCATCTTTGACGCCGCGGAGGATCGGATGGTTGGCCATCTTAGGCACGAGATCCAGCCGCGTGCTCTGCCGATGATTGCTGCCATAGTGCCCGGCCCATTTCTCGCCGAGCACCTGACGTCCGAACCCGTCCTTATACTCCTCGCCCGGATAGCCGTTGGAATACTTGGCGAACTTCCGATCGGCCGGGATCTTGAAACCGTGCGTAGCGGTCCGCAGCCCGACGACCGGCCCGCCGCGCTTGAGATAGTCCACGAAGTGCTGCATCTGCTCGTCCGGCCAATTCTGAAACCGCGTAGCGATCACCATCAAATCCGCCGACCCGAGGGCCTCAATCCCCGGCACGTTGCTGTAGCCGGGCGTAATCACGCCTTCCTCATTCACACCGAACACAACCGTACACTTGAACCCATGCCGCTTCGCCAAGATTCTCGCCAGCGCCGGCAGGGCCTCTTCGGAGCGATACTCATGATCGCTGGCAATCAGCACAATGTGTTTGCCCTTGCCGGGCCCGGTGTCGCCTTCGTAGACGAGCGGGGCGGCGGAGGCGAGTGACGGCAGGGAAAGAACAAACAGTAACGTCAGCAGAGAGAATGCTTTTGCGTGCATGATTTTGAACGTCCTTTTGGAGAGACTTGCGGGAGGCGTCAGAAGTCCAACGCCTCCGGTGCCTGCGAAAAGAGGGAATCCAACTGAGGGTGATGCGTTCGTTGTCGCTTCATCTCCGTCCACACGGTTGGATGAGGCGCCCGCTGAATTCCGCGTTTGAGTCGGGCGAGTTCCCGGACCGTGGCTCCGGCACTTCGGCGCTTAACATACATGGCTCTTCCGGGTTCTAAGTGGCAGGTAGGAGGTCGAGGCCGCCGCAGTGGAAGTAGATGGCGGTCTTGAAGTTCTGTCGGTTGCGGAATCCGCGGGCGGTGTATTTCACCCATTGGATCTTCGCGTTTATGCTTTCGCTCAAGGCGTTGGTGATGGGCTGAGTGAGGTAGTTCAGGATGTTCTTCAAGTGGCTCTTGAGCATCTTGGCTTTGTCGATCATCGGTTTCAGCCGGCTGTGGGTTGCCCAGCGATACCACCAGCGGAAGTGGTTCTCCGCAGCGCCGCGGTAGCTGTAGTCCCAAAGCGTCATCGCCTGTTCTCGCATTGCCCACGCACGAGACGTCTTTCGTGTACTGCGACGAAGGCGGCAGAAGGCGCGCCACCGCTTCTCGTCGAACTTGTCGCGTCCTTTGAGCCAGTCGAACTTGGTCCCCACCAAGCGATTGTCCCCGGCCTCGCGCAGTTGTTGGTTCTCGGCGCGTCGCACTTTGTCCACCGCGTCACCGAGGTGTTTTGCGACGTGTCCGCGGCAAGTCTGCGTGCAGCACCGTCCGATACTGGCACGTATCCAGATGACGCCAAGTACGCTCCGCCTGATGATCGTGCAGTGCAGACGTCTTGCCGCACTCCGCGCACGACCAACGGGCTTCTTCCTCATGGTCCAAATACACGTGGACCTCGGCTGCTTCGAGATCGAGTGCAACGCGTGACACAAACCAGGGTGACACAATCCCCAAGATCTGCTGGTACAACTGACGGTCTTGCATGTCGGTATCTCCTTTTCAGATACCGACAGCTTACCAGCAGTCGGGCCCTGCTGGCGAGCAACCCGACCGAACGAAGGAGAGGGCCGTGTCGCAAGCGAGCGAACTCACGGCCTTCTTCCGTTACACCAACTCTCCTTTGTTCTGAAAACGCACGTCGAAACCCTCCCGAAACCTCACCCCACGAAGCCCAACTGCCCCTCCTACCACACATCTACCACTGAAATCCCGGAATACCCGAGGTGTTTATGATGGAGGCTGATAGAGCTTGGCGGGGATGCCAGGTCAGGCCGCATGGAGAGCGCATGTTGGGTTCTTGGAATCGGGAGCTTATAAGATGAACCGTCGTCACTTTTTCTCGCTGAGAGTGGCCGTCGTTGTGGGCCGCCTGTGTCGCTGCTTGAGGGCTGTGTGACCGTGGGGCCGATGACCGGCCGCTACAAACCGATCAAACGTCACTAGTTGACTACGCATCCAAGACAACGAAACCATTGCAACCGGTCCGCCGCTGCGCTGCGAGCCTTTCAAGTGCGCGTTCTGCCGGGTTTTCCGTAACCGCGGATTCTCTGCCGGCCCGATACCAACCCTCTGTGGAGAACCACGGATTCGGCGTCTGACGGTAGACGCTAGTGGTGCGGGCCATCGTCTCAGCGCTTACGCCGCTGTTGCTTTCCGGCCCCGTTGGATTTCCCCTCGAACATGGAGAGACCAGGGATGAAAATCAAGGAAGCGGCCGCCGCAATCCTCGTACTTGGAATCTTGCCGGTCGGGACGGTCTGGGCTGACGGCGTGCGTCAACCCGCATCGGCGAGACAGGCAGCGTTCGAGTACGACAATTCCCTCTATTTTGCAGCGGACGATGCGGCCGACGAATCGCCAAGCGACAGACTGGAATCCGAAATCGATTCGGCAGCCTGCGTGGCCGCGTGCGAGCCGTGTTCGTGCGACAGTTGCGGTGATTGTTGTTCCGGCGGAGACTGCGGCGTTTTTGCCGGGTGGCTCGCCCGAGACCCGTGGAAACTGCCTCAACCGTGTCTGCTGCAAAGTTTGGGGATCAACACGGGTGGCTGGCTCCAGGCGGGTATTACCATGAACGGCGAAGACCCGGGCGACAACATCAATGGGCCGGTGTTGACCAACGACCGCCACGCCGAACTCCAGATGAACGAGTTATGGCTCTATTTCCACCGACCCGTGGAGACGGGCGGATACGGTGTCGACGTCGGCGGCCGGGTGGACCTGTTGTATGGAACCGACTGGCGGGTGGCCTACCTCCATGGCTATGGGATCGAAGACAAAATCAACGCCGTGGACCGCTTTTATGGGTTTGCCATCCCGCAAATGTACCTGGAGGTGGCGGTGGACAACCTGTCGGTGAAGCTGGGCCGCATGACCGGGGTCCTGGGATATGAGATCGTGCCGCCGATGGGCAACTTTTTCTATTCCCACTCCTACGCCCTCTGCTACGGCGAACCGATACTCATCACCGGCTTGATGGCCAACTACAAGCTCTCCGATCAATGGACGGTCCTTGGCGGCTTCCACCAGGGCATACACAGATTCGAGGACAATAACGATCGACTGAACTTTGAGGGTGGGCTCATGTGGACCAGTCGTGACGAGCGCGTTTCGCTGGCCTACGCCGTGGATTTCGGTAGAAACGACTTCTTTACACCCGTGTTCCACTTGGAGGACGAGTACGTTCACAGTTTTGTGCTGAAGTACCAACTGTCCGAGAATCTCCTCTATGTCCTCCAGAACGACGCTGGATTTGCCAACGGAACTCCAGGCAATCCCGATGCCGAATGGTACGGGATCAACCAGTACTTCCTTTACACGATCAACGAAACCTGGTCGGCCGGTCTGCGAGTGGAATGGTTCCGCGATGACGACGGTACCCGTGTGCTGGGTGTGGGCAACCTTTCCGCCCGCGCGTGGATAGCAGCCCCAGGCTTTGCCGGTGACTTCACCGAGTTGACCCTCGGCTTGAACTGGAAGCCCAAGGCCAACATTACATTCCGGCCCGAGGTCCGCTGGGACTGGTACGACGGACCTGCCAATGCAGCCGGTCCTTACCCCTTGCCCTATGACAACGGCACCAGCAGCAGTCAGTTCACACTGGCAGCCGACGTGATCGTAACCTTCTGACCCCCCCCAGACCCCGGTGGCTCGACCCAGGAACACGAACACTACCGCTGGTTCAGAGCGGCTACGACCCGGTCAGTGATCGTCCGGATCAGGGCTTCCTGGTCCGACGTGGCCACGGGAGCCGACGGGGCGGCCGGTGCGTTGGCCGGGGCAGCGTTGCCGGGACGTTCGCCGTGGAAGAGCGGCGCCTGAAACGCGCTCGGCCGGACGCCCGTCTCCTTCCAACTCTCGCGGAAGGTGTCGTTGGCGCACAGTTCGCAGTTCTCGATCTTCGAGCGAGGGTCTTCATAGCCCCATTTCTCCTTCATCTCCATCAACGCCTGGGCCTCCGGTTCGTTGAAGTAGCTCACGCGGCCCAGTCCCCGGGCGAGCATCAGCATGCGGCAGTAGGCATCGAGGATCTCGGTCCACCAGTAGGCCTTCTCCACCTCGACGTCGAAGCTGACCGTGCCGTGGTTACCCAGGATAATCACGTTGGCCTGATGGACGAACGGCAGGATCGTGTCGGCGAATTCCTGGCCGCCGGGGATCGCGTAGTCGGCGATCGGTACGTCGCCAAGGAAGATCTCGACCTCCGGCAGCACGCACTGCGGCACCGGCTCCCGGGCAATGCCGAAAGCGGTCGCGTGGGGTGGATGGCAATGGACCACCGACTTGATCTCCGGCCGGGATTTCATGATCGCCAGATGCAGCATCACCTCGCTGGTCCGTTTGCGATGCCCGCTGAGTTGGTTACCCTCCATGTCGACCGTGCAGAGATCGTCCGGCTTCATGAATCCCTTGGTCATCAGCGTCGGCGTGCAGATCACTTCGTTCTCGGCGATCCGCACACTGATGTTGCCGTCGTTGGCTGCCGCAAAGCCCTTTTTGTAGAGGCGGTCGCCGATTGCACAGATGTCTTGTTTGATTTTATGGGCGTTGACCATGAGTTCACTTTCTTCGGGCGTCTGGGGGGTGTTTGTGTGTTCGGAGTCGATATGAGTTTTCAGTTGTGAGCCTTGAGCTATGAGCAGTGAGCTTTGAGCTTTGAGCTTTGAGTGGCGGGCTTTCTCACTACTCACTACTCACTACTCACTACTCACTACTCACTGCTCAC
>JABMRB010000971.1 GCA_013202865.1 Candidatus Nealsoniibacteriota bacterium
CCAAGGGCCTGCCCGAGAAGTTCACCCATTCGGCCGACGAACTCTACAGCAAGCTCCGCGGCCCGGCGAAGAACCTCACCGTGTTGGCTACCGCCTACGCCGACCCCGCGAAGCGCGGCACGGGCAACCACGAGCCGAGCCTGATGACGATCGCCTACGGCAAGGGCCGGGTGTTCCATACGGCCTTGGGCCACGCGGGCGTGCAGTGTACCAGCGTAGCGTTCATCGCCACCTATCAACGCGGCGCCGAATGGGCCGCCACCGGAAAGGTCACCCAAGAGGTCCCCGACGATTTCCCCGGCCCCGACGAGCCAAGCATGCGGGAGTAAGCGGTTTGTAGTGACCCGATTCGGTTTGTAGTGACCCGATTCATCGGGTCGGATTCATCGAGAACCGCATGAATGCGGTCACTACGAACCAGCCCCCAACCCCTACACCATCACCCACACGAAGGAGAAACCCATGCAGAAGACCAATCGCGCCCTAACGCTACTGATCCTGGCGATCACCGTCACCGCCTGCCTGACGGCACCGGCTGCGGCAGCCGACCCTTGGGTCGTTTACGAAGGCAAGGAAGGCCCCGGCCTGGGCAAGCATATTGTGCTGATCTCCGGCGACGAAGAGTATCGCAGCGAGGAGGCCTTGCCCCAGTTGGGTAAGATCCTTGCCGTGCATCACGGGTTCAATTGTACGGCCCTGTTTGCCGTCGATCCCGACTCGGGCGAGATCGCGCCGAACAACCAGAACAACATCCCCGGCACCGAGGCCCTGAAAACGGCCGACCTGATGGTCGTCGCGCTGCGGTTCCGCGACCTGACCGACGACCAGATGAAAAACATCGTCGACTACGTCGAGGCGGGCAAGCCCGTGCTCGGTATGCGGACCTCGACCCACTCCTTCAAGATCCCCAAAGGCAAGACCTACTCGAAGTACAGCAACGGCTACGGCGGCGAGGAGTACACCGACGGTTTCGGCCGGCAGGTGCTCGGCGAGAAGTGGATCAACCACCACGGCCATCACGGCCGCGAGGCCACGCTGGGCCTGATCGTCAAGGGCCAGGAGGACCATCCGATCCTCCGCGGCATCAAAGACGGCGATATCTTCGGCCCCACGGACGTCTACGGCGTGCGGCTGCCGCTGCCCGGCGACAGCAAGCCGCTGGTCCTCGGCCAGGTCCTCTCGGGCATGCAGGCCGACACGCCGCCGGTGGAAGGCAAAAAGAACGACCCGATGATGCCCGTGGCCTGGACGAAGTCGTACAAGGACGGCCGCGTCTTCAACACCACCATGGGCGCCGCCAACGACATGAACAACGAAGGCATGCGACGGCTACTGGTCAACGCCTGCTACTGGTGCGTCGGCCTGGAGGAGAAGATCCCCGAGAAGAGTTGCGTCGACATCGTCGGCGAGTTCAAGCCCAGCAACTTCGGCTTCAACGGCTACGTCAAGGGTGTGAAGCCGTCGGATCACGCGATGAAATAGACGGCCGCTTGCGGCTTCGCAGCGCGGAATCGAAAAAGAAAAATCGGGGGTGGGCCGTGGCCGAGTAATCACAGCCCGCCCCCGTTTTCTGCGCCGACAACGCGGGGTGGCAGCGATGATTTTGCGGAGAAAGCTGTGCCATCTCGCCAGACATAGTCGCAAAATCGTCGGTGATGCGCAGCAGCGAGAGGAGCGTCAGAACACCCAGCCAAGCGGGCCCCCGATTATCCCAAGGCCGCCGGGTGGCAGCGATGATTTGTCAGCGTTCTGGGTTGGTGAGTAACCGAAACGACGACATGGTCGCGTTGATGCATGCAATCAGCCTGATTGCTCTCACTGTAGCTTTAGAAATAACACGCTTTATTGTCTCCGCTTCCTGATCGCGCTGCTCTTGCTTTTGCCGATTTGGCGTCATGTAACGGAAATTGATCTGGTCGATGATGCGACATTCTTGGACGAGTGTTGAGATATCGTTCAGGTCAAGTTTGTTTGTCAGAAATGGGGCGGCGATGAAATCCTCTAACGCACTCGTAAATGAACCGCGGGCCTCGGCAAACCGAGGAAGGGTTTCCAGAATACTGGCCCAGACGATCAGGTTGAGCGAACAATCGTTTCGCATGCCCTGCAGCCGTGGGAGCAATTGCTCACCTTGTCGGAAGGTTGAAGTCAAGTCCAATTGGAAAAGACGTTCTCCATCGAGCACATGGACGTTTCTGCCGTAACGCTCTTCATCAATCTCGGAGCGTATCCAGTTGCGTGCGTTGTCTGTCATTCTGCCAGAGTTGAACACGATGACACTCCCGACACGGTGAGCAGCTTCGCTGTCCGGGAGGCGAAAAGACACAGAAAACGCTTGTCGCACCTGGGCAAGAATGGCATTGCATGCGGCGAGTGAGGTCTGGCTAATCTGTTTCTCATGCTTGACCACCGCCGCGTAATGGCGGAGAAAGCCAAACGGAGTAAGTTCGGAGAAGACGAAGTCCTTGCCATACTCTTGTTGTCCATGCAATTCGGCAACGGAGACAAAGCCGAGGCGTGTCAATAGCGGGCGCACAAACGCAGCGCGAAACTCAGCTTCGTCGTTGAATTTGTCGAAAAGCATTCTTGAAAGCCAACTCGCTATTGTACGCCGATTACGATTTGCCGGGACTCGGCAGGGATGACGGTGGTCAGGATAGCCCGATCGGGTAATGCCGTCAATCGTTCGAGGCCTCCGCCGCCTTGAACTTGCCCAGCACGACCAGCGTCTCGCCGACCTCCAGGATCGCGATCACGACGGCGCCCCAGCCGAGATACTCCCAGAAAGTTTGCCGGAAGGGGGTCTGCAAGGCGATCTCGGGGGCCTCGAAGAGACAACGCACGGCCACCAACGCCGCCAGAGTAATGAAAACTATCGACTGAAGCGTTAGATACGAACTGCGATACATCCAGAACAACCCCCAGACCTTCATCCGCGCCGGCGGTCTCTGCTCCGGCGACGACGTGGCGGGCGGGTGATAGGGATTCTCGGGCATGCCGGCCTACTCGCCTTCGCGGAATCGGTCGAAGTACTCCGCCGAGTGGTCGCGGTGCTTGCGCGGCAGGCGGTGCCCGGTCAACGGATCGGCCGAGCCCTGGCGGAACGACTCGACCTGCACCTGGATCGCCTCCTTGGGATCGCCCGCGATGTTCGGTCCGTCGGTGGTGCCCTTGACGACGAACTCGCCGTCCTTCTGGAATTGCTGCGGGGCTTTCGAGTCGTACATGCCGACGTTGTCTTCCGCCTCCGGCCGAGCACCTTGGCCCCGGCCCTGGCCCATCCCCATGCCGGGCTTATCGCCCTGGCAGGCCCCGCACCCGGCGCCTTGGCAGTTGGGGCAGCCCATCTGGCTGCGGGCCTGGCCCAGTTCGTTCATCAGGTCGTCGAGCATTTCCATGTCGTCGAGTTGGGCTTGAAGGTCGCCGAGCTTGCCCTGGAGGTCACCTAGCGCCTCGCCGGCCTCGCCGAGTTGGCCTTTACCGAGACACTCGGCACACTTGCCCAACTGGTCGGCCAGATCACTCAAGTCGTCCATCTGCGGTGCCTGGTCGGAGAGCTGTTTGAGCTGCTCGGCCAGTTTGTCGGCGTCGGCGTTCTTGCCCGACTTGCGGAGATCATCGACCCGATCCTGCAAGTCCTTCTTGGCATCCTCGTGGTCCTTGGCAAGCTGCTCGATCTTGTCTTTCATCTTGCCGAGTTGCTCACCCAACTCCTTCTTCTTTTCGGGAGTCAAGTCGCCTTTGTCCAACTGGTCCTTGAGTTTATCCAGCGCCGCGGCCGCCTCCTGGAACTTGCCGCGAGACAGCGCATCGGCAAACTGCTTGGCCGGTCCCTGCCCGACGTCACCGAGCCGGTTGAGTTGGTTCTGAAGCCGGTCGGCCCCACCAAGCTGCTTGCGGCGATCCTGCAACTGGCGGGTCAGGTTGTTGAGTTTTGCCAGCGCCTTCTTGCGCGACGTCTGCCCGGCGGCCAGGTCCTTGGTCCCCTCCTCGAGTTTCGTGATGAACTTCTCGGCCTCCTTCAGCCCCTCCTTCTCGGCCCGTTTGCGACGCTCGGCCAGACGGCGCCGCAACGCGCTGGCAGGCTTCTTCACCCGATCTTCGCCGGCCTGAGCTTGCGGGTCCTTCGCCGGTGGCGGGGTCACGACGGCCTGGCCGAATTGCACGGCGATCAGCACCGCCAGCAGTGCCGGCGCCAGAGGCAACAACAACGATCGCGGCGGTCTCAACGCGAACCGTTCGCCCACGTCGATCCGGCCCACCCGACGCGTGGCGTCTTCGGCCAGCGCCTGGCCGATCTGCGTCTGGCGCTCCGCGTCCTCCATAGCCAGCGTCGTGGAGACCCGTTCCTTGAGTCCATAGCGGCTGTCGATCTCCAACGCCGCGGCCAGGGTGCGGTGTTGCGTGGCCGCGATCCAGACGCCCGCCACGGCCAACCCGGCGAGCAAGGCCGAGGCGGTCCAGCACAACGGCGCCGCCACGGCCGCCGTAAGACCCAACGTCCCTGCCGCCCGTTGCCAGACGACCGCCCCGAGCGGATAGAACCGATCGGCAACGATCAATCCCAGCGCGATCATCAGGGCGCCGAACCAACACCAACCGAGCACCGCAGCAAACCGCCGCCACCCCAAGCGCCGGTGTGCCCGGCGTACCTGTTTTTCGATCTCTTCCATCGATCCACTCCCTTATTGAGCCCACCCCCCGGAGGAGGCCCCCGGAGGCTATGGTTTCGAGGTTACGATGTGGCTCGGTCGCCAATCTCTCTTATTCTATTCGTTCTCCGGCGAGAAGTCATTGTGAAAAGAACGCCATCTTCCCAATAATTTGACGAAAACCACACAAAATCAGTTCCCACAAAGCCGCGACCGGTGGTCGCGCCCGCCGAGCCACCCAGCGAGCCACCCAGCGAGCCATCCAGCGAGCCGCCGGGCTTGCCCCGGCGCTTTGTCGGCGCTTTGTCGGCGTCCGGCGGGCGCCTCGCTGGCATTTCCCGAGCGCCCCGCCGGCGCGGGGGCAAGCCCCGCGGCTCGCTGATTTGTTTACGAATTGGTATGATTGGGGGTTCGATGCTGCTTTTTGGCGACGTTTTGCCCCACTTGGCCGAGGATATACGATGAGCGATTATCGCGTGGAACGCGACTCGATGGGCGAGGTCCGGCTGCCCGCCGACGCATATTATGGGCCGCAAACCGCCCGGGCCGTCGAAAATTTCCCCATTTCCGGACGCACGATCCCGGTGGAACTGATCCATGCGATGGGCCTGGTCAAATGGGCCGCCGCAGCAGCCAACCGTGACCTGGGGAAACTAACCGGCGCGGGCCGCAATCCGCTCAATGACTCTCAGGTTGACGCGATGCTCGCCGCCGCCCGAGAAGTGGCCGAGGGGCGTTTCGACGGCCAGTTTCCCGTCGACGTCTATCAGACCGGCTCGGGCACGTCGAGCAACATGAACGCCAACGAGGTGATCGCCAATCGAGCGATCGAGCTGGCCGGCGGCGACCGCTTTGCTGCCGAGAAGCCGATCCATCCGAACGACCACGTCAACATGGGCCAAAGCACCAACGACACCTTCCCCACGGCGATCCACGTGGCCACCGGCGTGGCGATCCGCGAGAAACTGCTTCCCGTGCTGACCCGCTGCGGTGCGGTGCTCGCCGAGAAGGCCGAGGCCTGGCAGGACGTGCTGAAGATCGGCCGCACCCATCTGGCCGACGCCACGCCGTTATCGCTCGGGCAAGAGATCGGTTCCCTGGCGCGGCAGTTGGAGCTCTCGCGGCAACGGGCCACCGCGGCGATCGAGACGCTGGTGGAACTGCCCGTCGGCGGCACGGCCGTGGGCACCGGCATCAACACACACGCCGAGTTCGGCGCCCGGGTGAGCGAGCTATTGGCCGGCGCAACGCAGATCGCGTTTGTCGAAGCGGTCGATCACTTCGAGGCCAATGCACAGCGCGACGCGTTGGTCGGCTGCCACGGACACCTGCGCACGATCGCCTCGACGATGTTCAACGTAGCCAACAACGTCCGCTGGCTCAGTTCCGGCCCGCGCTGCGCCTTCCACGAGGTGAAGCTCCCCGACCTGCAGCCGGGCAGCTCGATCATGCCCGGCAAGGTGAACCCGGTGCTGTGCGAAAGCCTGATGCAGGTGTCCGCCCGGGTGTTGGGCGGCGATCAGACGATCACGCTCTGCGGCGCCGCCGGCGGCCAGTTTCAACTGAACGTGATGATGCCGGTGATGGCCGACGTGGTGCTCGAGAGCGTGCGGCTGCTGGCCGGCGGCATCGGGGCGTTTACGAACCTGTGCCTTGAAGGCATGGAACCCGACATTGAGGCCTGCGCGGCAGCGGTCGAGAAGAGCCTTTCGATGGTCACCGGTCTGAACCCCTACATCGGCTACGAGCGGGCGGCCGCCCTAGCGAAGGAGGCCCTGCAAACCGGCAAGACGATCCGCGAACTCTGCCGCGAGAAGAACGTATTGCCCGCCGATCAGCTCGACGAGGCACTAGACCCCTGGCGGATGACGCGTCCGCAGCAGTAGGCCTCGCCCGCTTAACACAAAGCCGCGACCGGTGGTCGCGCCAGACCCAAGACAGATCGAAAGTGAGAGAACGTGAGTAACGCATTGAGCCACATGGTCTTCGCCATAGTGTTCCTGCCCCTCGCCTAAGCGATTTGGGATTCTGGATGGGCCGAGTTTGCCGGTCCTATCGGCGTGGGAGGCAGCCTTCTTAGGGAAATCCTCCACCCATTTGTGGTGTCGCTCGGGACTCGCCGCGAAATGTAGTACGCTTTATATGGTGTAGTGCTACGCCTCTCTTGTGGGGGCGATGGCGGGGCACGTCAACCGACATGGCCGCCGGAGTCGGCATCGCCCGGACGCACACGACGGGGCCGAGCGGCAGTGGGGCGATGGGGCGTTATCGGGGCCGTGGGGGAACAACGCCAATGATCGCCGATGGCTCGGGTACCTCGTCCGCACTAGCGCCGGAAGGTTTGGTTCCGGTACCGGTGAGCGGCTTGCGGGCTTCGTCGCTGAGTTTCGCGTTGTACATCCGGCGCAACGAGAGCGAGGCGCCCCAACTCTACCGCGGCGGGGAGTATCCGCTCGAGAACGCCGACCTGCAACGGCTGGCGAAACGTGGCGTGGAGACGCTCTACGTTCGCAGCAGCGATCACGCGACGTACCGGAACTACGTTCTCGACGGCCTGGCACGCAACGACCGACTCACGCCACCCGAACGATACAAGATCATCCGGGAGGTCTATCGCGTGGTCTTCGACGAGGCGTTTCGCGCCGACACGCTGGACCCGATGATCGAGTTCACTGAGGAAATCGGCGCCGAACTGGCCGAGGCCATCTGCGACAACGAGATCGTACTGGGAGATCTGTTCTCGCTGATGGAACACGACACGGGGACCTACACGCATAGCGTGAACGTTGCCACGTATTCGCTCGTCCTGGCCAAGGCCCTGGGAATTCGCGAGATGCCCCAGTTGCGGGCGGTTGCTACGGGTGCCATCCTGCACGACATCGGCAAGCGACAGATCCAACTCTCCGTGCTCGCGCATCCCGGACCTCTCAGCCCGCAACAACAGGAAGAGATGCGTTGCCACCCGACGATCGGTTTTCGCGATCTCGCTTCGCGGCAGGAAATCTCCTCCGGATCGCACATGATGGTCTATCAACATCACGAACGGATCGACGGAACGGGGTACCCGGTGCGACTAACCGGGAGAGAGATCCACGACTGGGCCAAGATTTGCGCCGTTGCCGACGTCTTTCACGCGATGACGTCCCAGCGATCGTATCGCGAGGCCCTCTCGGCATGCAAGGCGTTACAATACCTCGAAGATCAGGCCGACGTCACATTAGACGGGGGAGTGGTACGATGCTGGACCGCGATCATGAGCAACTCGCTCAATCCGTAGCCGAACGGCTCGATTGCCAGGTAGAACTTCCGGAGTCGTGGAGCGGTTTCTTCGACCAAACCGGATGGTCGTCGAGTGGCGAGGGAGACCGCCGACGGTTCCCGCGCTTGAAATCCCGCACGCTTGCCGTGCTGGAGTATCGTCACACGCTTTCGTCCGTGCCTCGAGAATCACGGCGGTACGCGGTCTACTTGAAGGACGTCTCGCGCGGCGGGGTAGCGTTCATGCATCACGAACAACTGTTCCCTGCCGAGCGGATGCGGTTGATCATGCCTTGCGACAAGGCGCGTGAGTTGGTGGGGCAAACCGACTGGATCGTCGAAATCATCCGCTGCGTCCGGGTCGGGGCCCGCTGCTTCGAGGTGGGTGTCCGTCTCGTCGAGCCGGAGCCTTCAACCTGTGGCAAATGACGCGCCCGCAGCAGCAGGGTCACATCTCTCACGCGCGGCCCAACGCCCACGTCGGCTCCTCTTGCAGGTGGAGGTTGTTGACCTGCAAATAATGCACGTAGGGCGAACCTTCGCTGGGACGGAACTTGCGGGTCAGCCCCATGCCCAACAGCACGCACTTACTGTCGTGGAGCCACCGGGTGGCCATGCGGATTGTGTCGGTGTGGGGCGTGACGTGGTCGGGGCCGAACAGGCGCAGGTCGGTTACACTCGCGTCGACGCGAAGTTGTCCGTCAGCGAGCTTCATGCGGACTTGCCGCTTGCCGTCGCGAGCCGGTTTGACGTACAACTCCGGTCGTGTACGCGGGCGCAGGTAGCCCAGCGAGGCGGTGCCCTGGTAGAGGTCGGTTCCGTAGCGCGACGGCGACACCTCATGCAAGGTCTCGCCGAAGATCGCGTCGAGCCGCGGCCGGGCCAGTTTCTGTAGAAGTTGCCAGAACTCATGGGCCGTTGCGCTGCGGCAGAAGCAGACCCGCGCCGGCGAGAATTCGTGGTCCTCGACGTGCGGGCGGTTCGGCTTGTGACGGGGGCGGCCCAGGTCGACGATCCGCCCCATGTCGAACGGGCCGCCGTAGCGAGCCAGCAGGTGCAAAGTCAGGCCTTCGCGGCCCACCACCGGGCGGACGTGCCGCGAGGTATCGACGTCCACGCCGGCAACGCAGATATGCCCGGCGTGCATTCGCGTCAGATGGGTGACGAGGATTCTCATCGCGTCCACCGTTTACAAATGTACGATCCTCGCACCACCCCAAGCCTCGGCGAGATACTCGGCTACCAGCCGACGATGGCAATGCTCGGGCGTCGGCTCGCTGCACAACAGGACCGTCGGCACCTCGAACAGTTGCCGGTCGATCGTCCGTTGCACCTCGCGCTCGGCTAGCAACGCGAGGAAACTCGTTTCGTATTGCTCCCAGGAAAGTTCCTTCTTCTTGTAGCCGTCGAGAATCTCCTTCGTGGGCGAAAGGATCGGCTCGTGCATGTACTCGGCCCTGCTGATCACCTCGAGAAAATACTCCAGGTCGGCCGACTTCGTGAACGCGGCGAGTTGCGAACGGTTGTTCAGCCGCACGTCGATCAGTCGTCCCGCGCCGGCCTGTCCGAGAAGTGTGAAGAACTCTCGGGCGGACTTTTGGGTAAAACCGATTGTGTAGATTTCCACTGGCCGGGCTCCTCCACGTCGAATAGTGTAAGCTGGCCGCCGGTCTTGCGAAACTCTTCTTCCTCGGCGAGCTGCGTTTCGCTTTGCAGCCGCCCGTCGCCCCGGACGTGGATCACCTCGACGCCCCGGTCGCCGAGCACGCGGCCGATCAGCAGCCGCCGGTGACACTCGGTGGGATCCTCCTCGCCGCACATCACCGCGACGCGGAATCTGGCGATCCCATCGACGAGCCGATCGATTCCCCGGCGAAACGTCGGCGAGTCGGCCAGACGGTCGTAGAGCACGTAGCCTTGCTCGTCGTAGAACTGACCGCCTTCGGCTCGTCCACCGAGGCAATCGCCGAGAAAGAGGTACTTGATCCCTGACTCGATCAGCGCCCCTTCGATCGTTGCCTTGTTGAAATGCGAAGCGTAACGGGAATAGGGGCTGGAGCGGACGTCGACGAGCACCTCGATTCGATGTTTCGCCAGTAGATCGAGGAACGTTTCCAGCGGGTGGTTCGAGTGCCCGATCGTCCAAATGGTCATCCCGGGTGTTCCTCCCTCAGGAGTGCTCTTCGTCGTCGCCTTCTTCGTCGTCGTCGCCTTCTTCGTCGTCGTCGTCGTCCCACTCGTCATCGGCATCGTCATCTTCATCG
>JABMRB010000972.1 GCA_013202865.1 Candidatus Nealsoniibacteriota bacterium
CTTTTTCTGGCTCACAAACTGGAAGCGTCCGTCAACAAAAGACTCCCGTCCCCTTTTTTCCCTTCTAGGAACACTTCTGGCCTTACGCTGTTGCTATTTCATCAAGTAATCTACACACCTCGGGATCGATGGTGCTGATCTTCAGGAATTCGTCGACTCGAGTGAGTTGGACTGCGTCTAGTTCAGTAATGAACTCGGGCCAGGATGGCAGGACGCGTGGCGGCACTTGTCGAAAAAAGAGGAGCACATCGTCTTCGGTCTGTGGCACAAGTGGCGAAACGTCGCCTATTCCAACGTAAATGAGTGGTCGTGCATCCTCTCTGCCCTCGACAGACCGCGTATCCAAGGATTGAACATAAGAACCTGCCGTCCGACTCTCATCCCCGACGCCGGCCACAAGATGTGGTCGATCGCCTCGTATTCGCCAGATGTTTGCGAGCGTGATGGCTTCTGTCACTTGCTCATTCGTCTGCTGCTCAGGCACATCGGGGACAAACAGATAATGGACAACCGAGCCATCGCGCCAAGCACGTCCTACGCGTTTCAATAATATCAAAGGCATGTTGGGGTGCGTGGGGTCGGGGGGGACTTGGGGGCGCGGCGCGATATAGAGGTTAAGTCCCTCTCGGTCTCGGTCGCACCGGTTCGCGTCGGGGCAAGCCCCGACCTACTTCCGGCTGCGGTAATGCTCTGCCATGGCTTTGATGTCTAGCGGCTTGTTGGTGCGGCGGTTCCACCACTCGGCGGCGCGGGCCGGGTCGTACTTGGGATTGGGCGTTGGCATACGGGCTCCGACCGTTGCTCGCCAGACGGCTAGCTGCTTCTGGAGGCGCCGGGCTTCGGCGGGCTCTTGCTCGGCCAGGTTGGTTGTCTCGGCGATGTCGTCTTTGAGGTTGTAGAGCTCTAGCGGTGTGCCGTCGAAAAACTCGATCAGCTTGAGGTCGCCGGCGCGGATCGCACCGGCCGGCCGCGAATGGTGGTAGTGGGGATAGTGGAAGTAGATCGCGTCGCGGGCCAGACGGGCGTCGGGGTCGCTTAGTAGCGGCATTAGGCTGGTGCCGTCGATCGGTTGGTCGGGCAGCTTCGCTCCGGCGGCCTCGCAGAAGGTCGGGAGCAGGTCGGCCGTGGTCGTGGGCTCGTGGCAGACCGTGCCGGGCGCGATCCGGCCCGGGAGGCGGACGATCATCGGCACGCGGATCCCGCCCTCGTAGATCGTGCCTTTCTCGTCGCGCAGCGGTGCGTTGGTCGAGACCGTCTCGCCGACGCCCGTGTAGATCTTCCGCAGTCCGCCGTTGTCGGACGTGAAGACCAGCAGTGTGCGGCGGGTTAGCCCCAGTTCGTCGAGCCGCGTGACGATCCGCCCGACGCTCCGGTCGAGGTCTTCGATCATGGCCGCGTAGACGGGATGGTTGACGCCCTCGGCCGGCTTGGGTTTGTTGCGATACTTCTCGATCGCGGCGGGCGTGGCCTCCAGGCGGATGTGGACCGCATGGTGCGAGAGCGTGACGAAGAACGGCCGGTGCTTGTTCTGCTCGATGAACCAGAGCGTCTGATCGGTCAGCAGGTCGATCCGTTTCGGCCCGGCCTCTTTGGTCTTCCGCCAGGCCTGAAACTCGCGGCCGATCGTGCGGGCGGTGACATCGTAGCCGCGGACGTCGGGGCCGGCGGTGGCCTCCGGGCCGAGGTGCCACTTGCCGAAGTAGCCGGTGGCGTATCCGGCCGCCTTGAGTGCATCGCCCGGCGTGCGGATCGCCGGGGGCAGGGCGTTTTCGATGGGCGGGACGATCAGTTTCTCCATCGGCCGCCAATGGCCGGGGATGAAATCGGTGATCCCCACGCGTGCGGCGTACTGGCCCGACTGGATCGTTGCCCGGGTCGAGGAGCAGACGGGCGTGGCGGCGTAGAAGTCGGTGAACTTCATGCCTTGGGCACAGAGCCGGTCGATCTGCGGCGTTTCGTGGAACTTATGCCCGTAACAGGCCACGTCGGGCCAGCCCATGTCGTCGATGAGGATGAAGACGATGTTGGGTTTGACGGGTCTGTCATCGGGCGTCGCCGGTTCGGCGGCACCTGCCGCGCAGGCCAGCAGACACACGACACTGTAAAGACCGCGCGTGATCGATTGTCGCATCGTTTTATCCTTGCTTGAGCTGGAGACGGATCAACGGGTAGATTCCCACGGCAGATTCCCCCGCTATGGTCTGCGATGGGGAGCCGTTTGTCAAGAGAGGGACAGAGTGCGCAAGCAACCGGGGGCTCGTCGCTCGTTGCCTGCGACTCGCCCCCAGTTACCCACCGTCTGGCGACGGTGGCGACGGGGATTTTCGTTTACCGGTGCTTACCAGAGTTCGACGTCGTAGCGAATCTGCATCGCCGCTGCCCCGTTGTGCCTGACGTGCTGATCTCGCCGGAAGTCCAGTCGCGTGCCCGTCGCCGGATCGAAGATCGCTTGCCAGCGGTCGACGTCGCGGTCGGAGCTTTCGATCTGCCGCAAGGGACGCGGCCCGGCGGGGCCGTGCTGCGGTGTCACCGGTAAGCGTGTGTCGATTCGCACGACCATTGGCCGCACCAATGGCCGTGCGAGGTTGATTTCGACACGCGGTAACCGCGACAGCACGGGCCGCCGGGCGCCGGCGATCCAGTGGTTGTAGTGTGCGTTGAGCAGCGGTACGAACTCCTCGGTCGCCTTGCGATTGCCGGTTCGCGATGGATGGTCGTCGCCGTCGCTGGCATAGTGCAACGTGTTCTGACGCGAGTTCGCGACGTGTTCGATCTTGCCGTTGCGCAGCCGGTGATGGTTATCCGGACCGGTGAGCACGTTATAGAAATCGAAGACCGCCACGTTCCTGCCGCGGTAGCTCTCGAGCCAGTGCCCCATCGGCATCGCTGAGCCAGTTCTCGCCGCACGAGTGGTGGATGAAGACCAGCTTGACAGGCGTTCGAGGAGGTCGCGGGTCGGACGGCTGTGCCTGGACCGATCCGGTCCAGCAGGCCATGGCTAATACTACGGGAACGACTCTGGTGGACGGAAACCGGTGCATGACGATATTCCTTGCTCGGGCTGGTTCAGGTGGGTGGTAGGATGGTAGACTGCGTTTGGGAGTCTCCTACCATTACATACCCGAGATTCCGCGTTATTCTGCGCGGGAAGGGGGAGAATCTAAGGGGGCATCGCGCACGATGTCCTGCCTCGCGTTCCCACGTGAGGTAACGTGATCGATTGCCCCGGGAAACTCAATCCGCAAAGATCCGGCCATCGGCTCGTTCCACCGCCTTGCCCTCAATGAGACAACAGCTAATCACTAATCAAGCTTTGACCTTGCGCCACGAAAGCTTGGAAGAGGAGGATGACGCACATGAGGTGAGTTTGAAACCTTTTGTTGGAACCCTGCGGGTGGGAAGCCCGTCCGGTAGAGCCTGGCCGGCGGCCGGAAGCGAGTCTTGCGTGGTGTCGGGGTAA
>JABMRB010000973.1 GCA_013202865.1 Candidatus Nealsoniibacteriota bacterium
ACGAGGCCGACCCTCGGATCGGCAAAATGGCGAACGAGTTTGCGTATGGCGTCGGGGCGGTAGTCCGTGTTGGCGTCCGTGAAGACGAGGACGTCGCCGACGGCGTTCGGGATGGCGGCGTTGAGTGCGCCGTTCTTGCCTCGGCGCTCCGCGTAGTCCAGGACGTCCACGCCGCGGCCCGCGAAGGATTCCGCGATGCGGACGGTGTCATCCATCGAGCCGTCCGAGATAAGAAGGATTTCGAGTTTGTCGCCGGGGTAGTCCAGGTCGAGGGCATTCTCGAGTTTTCGCGCGATGACCGCCTCCTCGTTGTAGGCGGAAATAAGCAATGAGACGGAGGGGAGGAAGGCGTCGTCGGGACGGGTCCTCTCACCGCGCAGCCTGGCCCAGAGAGAGAGAATCAGGAAGAAACCGGCGTAGATGTAGGCGCAAAAGGCGACGCCGCCCCAAAAAACGACGGCGGCGCATCCCGTCGCACTCGACATGCCAAGCCTCCTGTAACTAGTTTCCGTCTGGAAACCCTTAAGTTATTGCGAATAAAGGAATTAAGTGCATTTTCTTCTTGACAAAACGCTATGGCCACATATATCCGGTCCTGTGTCAAGAAGTTTCTGTAAAAGTGTCTTGGTGAATTCGAATTCTTTTGTTGGCTGCTCCTGTTCGTTCACGACCGGCTCAAAGGTCTTCATGATAGCGGCAGTCTGCACCGCGTGCGAGCCCGGCCCGATTTCCATGTTGATGTCCGGCTCCGCGATTCCGAGTTCGCGAAAAAAAAGACCGCTCATTTTCTCGTCGTAGTGTTGACCTATGTGAACGAGCACCCTTATACAACAACGGGGATGTAAATGCAACTGAAAATGAGACATTTGCGGAATTCCAATGGTGTTGGGTTGGTGGGCGTTGTGAGGTGGGTTAGCGTGGCGTTACCTACCGCATCCGGCCCGTCATCGACGTGCGCAACTGTTGGCAAGAAGACCCCCACCTGCCCCGCCACTGTTCGACGACCGCGTCGACACCATCTTCTACACCGCTCAAGGCCATCCCGTGTGCCGGTGCCGCGACGACGCAAAACAAGAACAAGACAACTACGCCCCCATGGTCTACCAAGGCTTCGAGGCCGACCGCGACAGCCTCAAGTATCGGTGTCCCGCCGCCGTGCGCGGCATCGCCTGCACCCAGCGCGACCTCTGTCACGGCGGACGCCACACCGACCACGGCCGCATCGTGCGCGTGCCCATCGACACCGACCGCCGCCTGTTCACGCCCCTGGCCCGCGACAGCAAGACCTGGCATTCCCAATACGACCACCGCACCGCCGTCGAACGGGTCAACGGCCGCATCGACGGGAATTTCGGTTTCGAACGCCACACCATCCGCGGCCTGAACAAAATGCGCTTGCGCGTTGGGCTGGCCCTCGTCATCATACTCGCCCTCGCCAAAGGCTGGCTCGAGCGCGGCCACCCCGAACGCATTCGCTCCCTCCTCGGTCGCCCTCGGCCCAAGAAACGAGCCCGCCCACGCACCGCAGCCTGAACCCCCGCCACGCCACCCAAGCCATGCAGCCAAGGGAGTCATGTGCCCCGACGCCCTCGGCCCGACGTCGTCCAAGAAAAAAACGCCCCACCAAGCCCCAAAACATGCGCTCACGCGTCAGAACCTCAACCCCAAGCCGCCCACTCTCCTTCAAGAGTCAAGCCACGAACGCAAGTGGACGATCTTCTGAGTCGTTACGTGCCGCTGGCTTCGTTCCGGAGAACTTGAACGAACGGATTTGTCTAAGGTCACCGAGAATAGTATGATCTGTGGTTGTCGCAAGAAGTTGTCGCAAGAAAACGCAAGAAAACTTGACCCTCCCACTGGGCTACTATACACTAGCCGGGAAACAAGGGCAATCACGAAATGGCTGACCCAATTGGGAGCTTTGCATGATGGAAACGCATCACAACGAAGAAATGTACGGCGAAATGGATCTTGGTGAGATTCTCCGTGAACTGTACCGCTGGAAGTGGCTTATATTTGGCATAACGTTATTGGTGGGATTGACAGCAGCAGCCATTACTTTGATGAAACCCAATGCACATGAATCATCGGCTGCGTTGATTATCCGGGAACCCGAACTTCCTATCACGGGCGAGGCCCCGACCCTTTCCATCGAAACGTTGCAGACTTTGACGGACTCCACGGAGATAATGTAGACTCTGTTCGAAGGACTCTGGGAGAAGCAGGCGCTGGAGAAGTGGGAACTCTCGAAGCAATTGGCTTCCACAACAACCCGGCCGTTTGACTAAATGGCCCAAAAAGTGAGGGATCGAAGCAATGAGGAATATTCCGCGTTTTTTTGCCGCGGTTTGCGTGGCGGCGCTGTTCGCCAGCCTCTTTCTTCCTTTTTCATACGCTCAGATAGAGGGTAAGAGCGAGACGCCGAGTCTGCGGAGGTCCACATCCGCTCAGCAGAGCCTGCCGCCGGAGAAAGCTGACACGACAGCGATCTACGGGAGAGCAGAAATCCAGGCCGCTGTTGGACGTGAACCCGTCGCCGCGGCGGCCGTGGATCCCCATTACATGCTCGGGCCTCGCGACGAGATCATTGTGAATCTATGGGGAAAAGAGACCCGGACCCTGCGAGCAACAGTCGATGAAACCGGCTATGTCATTTTCGCCATGCCCGACGAGGTCGGAGAGGACATCGAGATACGCTTTTCCGTAAACGGCCTGTTTTTCAGCGACCTCAAGAAAAAGGTCGCCCGGGAGCTGTCGAGAGAAACCGCTGACATCGATCCGCTGAACCTGGAGTCGAGCGCCATTCAGGTCGACGTGACATTGGGAAGGATCCGTGGAATCCACGTGACGGTGATGGGCGAGGTGGCAGAGCCCGGCAATTACCAACTCAAAACGACGGTCAGTTCGGTATTGGACATGCTGGGCTTATGCGGAAACGTGACGGCGCGTGGTTCGTTACGGGAGATCCGAGTCCGCCGTGGTGACGGCAACGTGGACGAAATCGACCTGTACCAGTACCTCCTGTCAGCGGATCAATTGGCGGAGACGCTGTCGAGCCCAGGGGTTCTGCAGCTTCGGGAGGGCGACATTATGATTGTGCCGCCGCTCAGTCGCACTGTCACCTTCAAGGAAGGAGTGAAGCGTCCGGGTTCTTATGAGTTGCGAGACAGCGATTGCCTGGGGGATGTGGTGGGCCTGGCGGGGGGACTGACTCCTTCGGCTGACCCTCAGCGAGTGACAATCTTGCGCTCCAAGGATCAAACAGGGATGAGCCTGCTCGGCGCGGACTTGACGCGGGACGTCAAACGCGGTCTGTTCGACGGCGACGTGATTGATATTGCCTCGAAAGCGAAAGTGCGTCGGCTCAACGCCGTGGAGATACTTGGCGAAGCTGTCAAGCAGCCCGGCAGATATGAATTCCAGGAGGGGATGACGGTTTCCGACCTGATCGAACGCGGGGGCGGTCTTTACGAAGACGCCATGCTGGATTCCGTTGTGTTTGTCCGGACTCTCGACGACTACTCGCAGGATTTTATGACCTTAGACCTCACCAGTAGTGTTGAAGAGCCTGACCCGAAGTCGATGCCGCTTCGTCCCCTGGACAAGCTGGTTGTCTACTCCAAGTTTGATGTTCGAGGGGGCGAGAAATACGTCAAGATAACCGGTCATGTGAAGGAGCCGGGAGAAGTGCCTTTGAGCGCTGATATGACTCTGAGTGATCTGGTCTTTATGTCGGGCGGGTTTGCCGACGAGGATTTCCTGAAGGAGGCCTACCTGGAGCGCGGCGACATCATCCGCCAGGAACATGCGGGCGTGGTAAACATCCCGTTTCACCTTGACCGGCTTCTTGCCGAAGACCCCGCCGAGAATCATCTGCTTCAGAGTCAGGACTCCGTGCGAATCTACACCATCGCGGAGATCGAAGGGGAAAAGACGGTCTCGGTCTCAGGACACGTCAAGCAGCCCGGCGCCTATCCGCTGCAACAGGACATGCGCGTGGCCGACCTGCTGTTTTTGGGCGGGGGTTTCAGCGACGCCGGTCACCTTGTCACTACGTATCTTGATCGCGCTGACATCGTGAGGCTTGACCCGATTACCCACGAGGCAAACGTCATCCCCGTCAACCTCCGCAAGGTCCTCGCTGGAGACGCCCTGGAGAACATCGCGCTGCAGAGATTGGATCGGCTGCACGTCTACGCCCTAGAGGAATTCCTGGACATACGGACGGCCACCATCGAGGGCGAAGTACGCACCCCCGGGAAATACGACCTCATCGGCAACATGATGCTGACCGACCTGATATCTAGGGCAAACGGGCTTACCGACAGGGCCGATCACAACTTGATTGAAATCGCCCGATTCCCCGATCCCGGACGCTCTGGCGTCGATTCGGCGCGGCGGATAGTCACATCGCTCAGCGAAGGCAGCGGCATTCTGCTGCAGCCCGACGACCACATCGTCGTCAGGCGTAGGGCCGAAAGGCGGGACAAGGGAAGCGTTTCCGTCAAGGGCTACGTGGCTTATCCAGGAACCTATGTTCTTTTGAGCCATACCGAGACCTTATCCGATGTCATTGAGAGGGCTGGCGGATTTATCGAGGCCGCCGCGCCGGAAGCCGCCACGTTAACGAGAAAGGTCGTCGGCATAGTCTCGATCAATATGGTCGAGGCCCTCCGGAACCGGCATGGGCCCAGCGACTTGGTTTTGGTCGACGGCGATGAGGTGTTCGTGCCGAAGGAGAACTGGACGGTTGAAATCAGGGGTCAGGTCCGCGTCCCCAAAGTCCTCCAATACGTCGCAGGGGCAAAGGTTTCCGATTACTTGGAGCAGGTTGGCGGACGGTTGAAGAACACAAAAAAGAGCGACGTCGTCATCATTTACCCCAATGGCGTGGTCAACAAGGCCCGTCGCGACTTCTGGCCCTTCTACGGGTGGCGAGAGGTCAGGCCGGGAAGCGTCATCGTCGTGGCCGACAAGAGCGGGGCGCTGCCGACGGCGGAAGTGGCGAAGGCGGCGCCGATGCCTGGGAC
>JABMRB010000015.1 GCA_013202865.1 Candidatus Nealsoniibacteriota bacterium
CCACATCCCCGCCGTGTATTCACGGCGGGCTAAATGCCGCAACCCGGGCCGTGTATTCACGGCGGGCTAAATGCCGCAACCCGGGCCGTGTATTCACGGCGGGCTAAATGCCGCAACCCGGGCCGTGTATTCACGGCGGGCTAAATGCCGCAACCCCGCCGTGTATTCACGGCGGGCTAAATGCGGCAATGCTGTCCGTTTGACTGCGTCCGGGTAAACGGATATGGTGGATGGCTCGTCGATTCGGCGGATTTCATGACGCTTGGGGATAGACGTTTTGCGAGGAGGGCCTCCGATATGCTGGGCATCGAACTGAACGTAGACCAATATCTTCGACGATTGCAGGCCGAATTGGCGCGGGTGGATCGGGACCAAGTTGCCGAACTGGGCGGGCTGATCTACCGGGCGTGGCAGTCCGAGCGGTTTGTGTTCCTTTTCGGCAACGGCGGCTCGGCGACCACCTGTTCCCATCTGGCGGAAGACTTGGGCAAGAACTGCCTCAGCGACGAGGCCGTCGACTACCGCAGTGACCGGCGCTTCCGGCGGCTGAAGGTGATGAGTTTGACCGACAACGTCGGCTGGATCACCGCGTTGGCCAACGACTACAGCTACGAGGAGATCTTCGTACAGCAGTTGATGCACTATGCCACGCCGGACGATCTGGTCGTGGCAATCAGCGGTTCAGGCAACAGCCCCAACGTACTGGCGGCGGTCGATTGGTCCAACCGGCACGGCCTGACGACCTTTGGGATGACCGGTTACGACGGTGGAAAGCTTAAACAGATGCAACAGACCGGGCTGCACGTCGATCTGGGCGACATGGCGATGGTCGAGAGCATCCACCTGGCCGTCTGCCACTGGATCGTGGACGATCTTCACGGGCGGATCACCGGGAAGAAACCTATCTGAGCGAATCTTCGTCGATCTGTTCTCCGCTGTCGGGGGTCACCAGCGCCTGATAGACTCGGTTGCTGATATCATCGCTGATCGTCCGCGCGTCGCCGGCGCACGTCACGACGACGATGCCGGCCGAATGCTTCGACCCGAGATATAGCTCTATGGGCGTGCCCTCGTCGTCGTCGTTGCTGCCGCTGCTGCCGTCCTCGTCGTAGTCTATTATTTCGGTTGTGAAGCAGAGTTGCTGTTTGATCGGATCCGGTTCGTCCAGGTTCCACCTGTTGTGTTCCGTGTTGCTCTTGACGTCCTCGGAAAACAGTATCGTATGCTGGGCGCCGTCGCTGCTGTTGACCTGCTCGGCGGAGTAGGGCCGGCGTTCGCGCATTACCAGTAGATTGGCCTTGTAGTTAGCAGGGCTCCCCTCGGTCGTCTCCGGCGGGTTGCTCGGACAGACCATGAACTTCAGATACGCGGGCCGCTTCTCGCCCTTTTCGACCCACCTCTCGTACAACGGCTTTTCGCCGATATATGGCAACAGGGACACCACCCACGAGGCCGTCGTGTCCTCTCCTTCCACCCGATATTTGAAGAAATAGCTGGGGAACTTCTCCCTGGACGCCTCGTAACCGGCCGCCGCCAAGTAGAGTTGGTGGTGGTTGTTCTTGCACTGCGTCAGCCGGGCGGCGTCCCGAATGGCCCCGACGGCCGGGAGCAGCAGTCCCACCAACATGCCGATGATCGTAATCACCACCAGCAGTTCGACGAGCGTGAAACCGGTTCGTGTTCGACGATTCATGTCCATTCTCCCGTGTTCCTGTGCCGCGCACACCTTGCCTAAGATCATTTTCTCAGAATTCCGCCAAGAAAGCCAGGGTTTCTACGGAAAATTCCCGGATTCGGCCGCCATTTCGGGATTGGATTCAGCCAATGCCCCCTGGTAGGGCTAGACTGAATGTGCCAAAAAGCCGGCCTATGCGGTGGCCTTCGGCCGATTCTCGGTGACAAGGCTAGCCTTTCTCGCGCATTTCTGAAACAATAGGGAATGAGGGTGAGGAAAGACGGAAGAACTGCAAGAGGTGTCGAAATGTCCAAGCAAGACCGATCGGGATTCACGCTAGTCGAGCTGCTGGTGGTGATTACGATCATCGGCATGTTGGTAGGGCTGTTGGTCACGGCCGTCATCTCGGCCCGGGAAGCTGCCCGACAGACGCAGTGCATGAAGAACCAGAACGAACTCTGCACGGCAATCGTCAGTTACGAACTCTCCAAGAATCGCTACCCAGGCTATCTGAACCAGGGCAACAAGGCCTGGCCGATGGAGCTGTTCGGGGGGCTCGGACTGGCCAAATTGCACGACGAGTTCCTCATGGGCGCCAACAGCGCCAG
The DNA here is from genome assembly GCA_013202865.1 of Candidatus Nealsoniibacteriota bacterium. Taxonomy (GTDB): domain Bacteria; phylum Planctomycetota; class Planctomycetia; order Pirellulales; family Thermoguttaceae; genus JABMRB01. Next base: position 2,284 of record JABMRB010000015.1, read on the forward strand.
CGCCACGGCACGCGAAACCGAGGTCAAACAGTTCATCTGTCCCGACGACAAGCTCGGCGACGACGGCACGCTAAGCTACGTGGCCAACACGGGGCGTCTCGGTGACGACCACTACCCCGCCAAGGCCGATGGCATCTTTCACAACTTGCTTGCTCCCTCGGCGGACGGACGAAGCCTGAAAGTCAATAGTTCCGATATCCGGGACGGGGCCAACCAAACGCTGTTGATTGCCGAACGCTGCAATAACGTGAATTCGCTGGACGGGTCCGACGACACGGAGCGCCAGTGGTACAGTAGTAAGAGCGAAGAACTGCTCGGCTTCTCCTGGATAGATGATGAGGAGAACGGCGAAGTGCGCGACCACATCCGCTCCTACCATCCCGACATCTCGGTCGTCACCTTCTGCGGCACCAATCAGAAGAAGCTGTCGATGGAAATGGAGTATTACGTCTACGCGTTGTTGATGACTCCCGACGGGGCCAAGACCGACGTAGACTTCCAGAGGACGCGTACGATCCGCGAAGGCGACCTCGACTGATCAGTCTGAGCGAAACGTGGGGGCAAGTTGGTAGGGTGCGTGAAACGCACCACAACATCCGGTACCGGCGCGTTGTACGCACCCTACACGCTGATCGGGTACTGCCCGTACTTGCCGATCGCCTCGATCATCGCCATGTAGTTCTCGTAGGGGACGTATTCGGGGATCGAATTCGACGAGCCGCAGCAGTATCCGCCGCCCGGCGCGATCGTGCGGATGCGAAGCTTCACTTCTTCATCGACCTCCTCGGGCGTGCCGAGCGTGAGCGTCGAATCGAGGTTGATGTTGCCGCAAAGGCACAGCCGCCCGCCGTATTTCTGCTTCAACAGCTCGATGTCCATGCTAGCCGGCTCGCAGGGGTGCAACGCGTCGTAGCCGCACTCGATCAGGTCGTCGAGCACGTCGTAGAGCCGTCCGTCGCTGTGGTAGAGGTACGGCAGCCCCTTGGCGTGGACCATCTCGCCGATCCGCTTGTGCCAGGGAAAGACGTACTGCCGCAGAAACTTCGGCGCGACCATCGTGCCGCCCGTATGGCCCAGGGCGTCGGGCATGCGAATCGCGCCGACGCAGTCGAAC
>JABMRB010000974.1 GCA_013202865.1 Candidatus Nealsoniibacteriota bacterium
GTTTCAGGCACATCCAGAGGATGGCCGTGGCGGTCATGCCGTCGACGTCGTAGTCGCCGTAGATGAGGATCCGCCGCTTGTCGGCCACGGCGGCACAGATCCGCTCGGCCGCCACGGCACAACCGGGCAGTAGTTCCGGATCGCGCAGCGCCGAGAGCTTGGGATCGAGAAATACCTGGGCATCGGCCGAGTCAGTGATTCCCCGGCAGACCATTAGTTGGGCCAGGACCGCCGAGATTCCCGCGCCGCGCTGCAACGCGGCGATGCGGTCGGAGTCGTGCGGATGAATCAGCCAGCGTTTGGCCATGCGATCGAGATACTACTTCTTCTTTTCGAGATGCACGGTGTGCTTGCGGAGCCGAGGGCTATACTTCTTCAGCTTCAGCTTCTCTCCACCCGGCTTGCGACGCGCCGTGTAGTTGTAGTCACCCGTCTCTTCACATACCAGGAAGACCGTGTCAGCTTTCTTCTTACTCTTGCCCATCAGGGAGTCTCCGATCCAACAGCGGGACTGGCCCACGCCGGGCCAAACCCTTGATTCTACACGAATCGGCGTGTTTGGAAACAGCCAAATCGCCGGAAACCGGCGCTTCTGACCGAAACGCTTGGAAAAAGGCCGCCGGCAGGAGTTGCTCACGCAGGACTCCACTCGGGCGGGGGGGCTGTATGGACGATCGGTCGGCTCTGGGGAATAATTGTGCAACCGGCCTGCGAACAACTGGACCGCAGCGGTGGCTGGCCCGGCATGTAACGTGGGGCAGGTTTACGACCTGCCAGTAGTGCCGGAAGGAAACGATCCGATTTCCCGAGAAACGGCAGGTTGAAAACCTGCCCCACTTGCCGCAGAAAACGCACAACCCACCACCCTGGAGAGCGGGTTTCTCGCGAGGAGGTGGTCCGGTAATCCGGATGTTGAGGGGGTGCTTGCTTTTTGGAGGAAAAAGGTGTACGTTAAGGACCACTTAGACAAGGCTGGACCTTTGCGGAACAAGGGAATCTGAGGGCCGAGTAGGAGGCTCGCCGCTGTTGGTGCGTTGGGGTTCAATCCCCCCGACGATCGTGTCCGCCGCAGTTTTTTAGGCCATAATTGGTTGGAGCCTCGATCGGCTGATTACCGAGTGAACCGTTCTGAAACGTCAATGGAGCGATAGAGACATGGCAGACGAAACGTCGTCGAGCAATCAGGTGAAGCCGGCCGCAGCCGCAAAGCCGGCTGCCAAACCGGCCGCAGCCGCAGCCCAACCCGCACCTAAGGACGCAACTGCGGCCGGGATCGGTGCCGGAGAGACCAAGGTTGGCGTGCGCAAGGAGATGGAAGAGCGGGAGGAGATGGGCGGCTTTACGATGTGGATGCAGGGCGCTCTGACGACAACTCCCAGTTGGCTCGTCAGCATGGTCTTCCACCTGATCGTACTGCTGGTCCTCGGGCTGTGTCACATGAAGGGGGGACTGGACGAGGACCAACGGTTGGTCTCCGCTCCGCCCAAAGAGGAGGTGCTCGACGAACTTGACGACCTCGAAGAGGACCTGCTTGAAGAAATCGACCTGAACGAAGAGGTGATCGCGCTGGAGCCCGAGGTCGAGCCGGAAGAACCCGACGTACCGTTCGACGAAGATGAGGCGGCGGCCATCTCGGTTGTACTCGACGACATGGGCCTTGAGCACGCACCTCGCAACGATCTGCTAGCCGCTGTGGGCGCCTACACCGGCACCGGGCTTTCGGGACGCGGTTCCGGCAAGGGAGGCTTGGTTCGGAAATACGGCGGCAACGCCGCCAGCGAGGCAGCCGTCGCCGCTGCGTTGAAGTGGCTCGCCGCGCACCAATGGCCCGACGGCGGTTGGTCGTTCGACCTGAAAATGACCCCAAGTTGCCAAGGGAAATGTGGAAACTCCGGCAGCGAAACGACCGCCCGAAACGGCGCGACCGCGATGGCCCTGTTGCCCTTCCTCGGCGCCGGACAAACACACAAAGAGGGTAAGTATAAGGAAACCGTCCAACGAGGATTGTACTTCCTCGTCAACCGAATGAAGGTCAGCCCCAAGGGGGGGGATCTCCACGAGAAGGGCGGGACAATGTATTCGCACGGGCTCGCCTCAATCGTTCTATGCGAGGCTTTCGCCATGACGAAAGACAAGTACCTGCAACGCCCGGCCCAGGCCTCGCTGAACTTCATCTGCTACGCCCAGGACCCCGTCGGCGGCGGCTGGCGATACGGTGCCCAGCAGGCGGGCGACACTTCGGTGGTCGGCTGGCAAATCATGGCCCTGAAGAGCGGCCACATGGGCTATCTCAAGGTCCCGCCGGTTGTCGTGCAGAAGGCCTTCCGTTACCTCGACGCCATGGCATTCGACAGCGGGTCGAAGTACGGCTATACGCACCCCGACCCCAAACGGGAGAGTAAAGCAACCTCCGCCATCGGGTTGCTCTGCCGGATGTACCTCGGCTGGAAGAAAGACAACCCGGCCCTGGAACGCGGCGTACAGGCGATCAGCAAGCAGGGCCCCAACAACGACATGTACTACAACTACTACGCCACCCAGGTGTGTCGTCACTGGGAAGGTGACGTCTGGAAGAAGTGGAACGGCGTGATGCGGGATCAACTGGTCAACTCGCAGGTCAAAGGCGATAGCCACGAGACGGGAAGCTGGAATCCCGGCGGCGGCCACGGGGCCGGTCGCGGCGGACGCCTCTACGAGACCTCCATGTGTACCATGACCCTGGAAGTCTACTATCGGCACCTGCCGATCTTCCGCGGACAGGCCGTCGAGGAGGA
>JABMRB010000975.1 GCA_013202865.1 Candidatus Nealsoniibacteriota bacterium
ATCCCTTCCACCACCGCAACCGCTGCCTGTCGACGAACATCCGATGCAAAATGCGTTCCTTCGCTCATGGGCGAGACTTATCGTCTCATATTCATCTTCCGTCAACCCCAATGGGACATTTTTTATGGGACGGGCCATAGTTGCCGTTTTGCAGGTTCGACTCCCATCCCCAGGAGTCGCTCAGATACCAGCCGCCGACGTCGATCATCGCCCCGGTGACGTTGTGCAGCTCGATCGAATCGTAGTCGGGCCAGTCGGTGTGGGAGAGGACCTCGTTGATGACGATCCCCACGGCAGACTCGGGCGAGACAGCGGGCGTGCCGCCGTACTTCACACTGGAGTGCCAGTTTCCGCCGTCCTGGAGGAAATCGGTACGCTGCGGGTCGGCGCCGGGGATCACCGACGGATCGGTCAACACGAGCGAGGCCCCCTTGCCGTCGGCCCGGCCCGGCCAGGAACTCGCATCGTTGTAGGCGAAATCCAATAGCGTAGAACCGTTGCGCGCGAGCATGGTGAGCTGCTCGCCGCCGTTGTCCAGTTCACCGTTGTACGGGCCGGATACGGTCAGGCCGGCGCCGTACCGGGCGGCAAATCCTTCCAGGTCCTCGGCGATCACGATCCGCTGGCCGTTGGTCAACACCTGGGCTTCGAGCGTGAACTTCACGCCGCCGGTAAAGTAGACGCCGCCGACGTTCAACGTGTGGCCGCTGACGTTGCGAACCTCGATGAACTCGAAGTCGTTGCCCTCGAAGTCGGGGTCGGCCGGCGGCTGCCCGGCCAGTTCGGCGGCCGTGGCGTCGTGGGGGTGGTAGTTGATCTCGGCGATCGCCAGATCACCCGGTCCGGCCAAGGGGTTGGTGAAATACTCGCTAACCGCGGGTGCCGACCAGTCGTCGCCGGTGGAGACATAGCCGGGCGGGACATAGCCGGGTGTACCGCTCGGCGGCGTGTGTCCCGACTTGTAGATCCGGGCAGTAACCTTCTGGTACGCGTTGACGGTAATCGGTCCGGTGGCGCGGATCGCACCGGCGGCAATCCCGCCGCCCGGTGCGCGGGGATCGGTACCGTCGAGCGTGTAGTAGACCGAGCCGGTCGACCCGGACAGGCTGACTTGAGTGCCCGGCGCGACGACGCCGTCGGAAACGTTCAGCGTGGGTCGCGGGAGCCACTGGCTGTCGACCCAATTGACGCGATTGGTAAGCCAGCCCTTCATGTTGTTGATTTCGCCCGTGAATCCGCCGTATCGCGGGGTGTACCAGCGGGCGTAGTCCCGCGGCGCGGCCTCGGCGAGTTCCGTCGCGTGGGCGTCGATTGTGCCCATGAGGTTGGTCAGGCTGAATTCGTCCTCGCGCAGGTCGAACCAACGGTCGATGTAGCGCTGGACCATGTCGGGGTCCTTGAACATATTGGGCCACCAGTGCATGACCCGGGAACTGCTGCTGGGCCACGACTCACTCGGATGGTCGAAGGGTCTCGATGAATCACCCGTGCCGTACCACCGATACTCGTTGTCGTCGCGACCGTCGGTCGAGTCCAGCGCGCGGTCGAAGTCCCAAACGGGCCCGGCCACCAGTAGACCGTCCGCGGTCTTGTAGTTGTACGCGCTGATGCGGAAGGCGTCGACGTTCATCGCCAGCATGTTCAGCAGGTTGTGGTCGACGAACGAGTCCAGATCGGCCCAGTTACCGTGCTGGCCGATCGCCGCGTTGTTGACGGTGTTGATGTAGCCGTCGATGTAGCTCCTCTGTGCGGAGGTGGGGACCTGCGGGTCAACGTACATGCCGGTCTTGTCCTTCTTCCAGATGAATCCGCCGCTGACCGGCACGCCGCCGGCGCCGGTGGAGAGCCGCTCGACATCGACCCGGTCGTCGCCCCGTTCGATCACTTCCATGACGGCGTAGGTGCCGTAGTAGTCGACGTTGCTGCCCGAGAGTTGGCCCCCGCTGGAATTCAGATACATTTCGACCCAGCGAGTCCGCACCGCGTATTGCCCGATCTGGTTGCTCAAGTCGTACATCAGCGGATTGGTAATCAGCGCGCGGTCGTATTGCCCGGGCCCGTAGAAGATCCAGTCGGCCTCGGCGGGCATCCCCAGCACTTCAAACCCGCGGTCCTGATCGCTTTCGTCGCGGAATTCCACGCGGTATTGCTTCTTCGTGGAGTGGGCGGAGCTCGATCCGCGGATGTGGATACCGCCGCGCGTGGAGGACGTGAACGAATCGGTCAGTCGGGCCCGCCCGTCCTCACCCGGCTCGATGATTGCGATGAAGACGTCGCCGAAATACGTACCGGTGCCGGGCACGCCGTCGCCGAACGTGTCGACGATCACGATCGGCAGGTTCGTGTTGTCGTCGAGCATGTCGGCGCCCAGTTCGATGTAGCTCTCGCTGACCACGTGACTCAATTTGCCGTTGGTGCCGACCGAGACGGCGCGGAGCATCGTCGTGTTGCTGATCGAGAGCAAGCCGGTGTAGACCGGCGATGAGGCCGTGGGAGCCGTCTCGTTGAGGGTGTAGTGGATCACGTCGGTCGGATAGGCCTTGGTTAATACAACCTGGATCGATCCGGTGAACGTGGTGCTGGCCACGCTGAACTGGGGCGCGCGGGGGATCTCGTTGGCGTTGTCCCAACCGGGTGTCGACATCGGATAGAACCGCTGCACGCCCAAGGCGTCGACGCCGTAGGACGTGTTCTCGGTCTGGACCGGGTAGGACTCGTAGGAATACAGCACTTCGCCGGCGGCGTCGCTGAGGACAACGTCCTCGCCGCCGCCGTCCTTCAGCTTGAAGTCGGCGTGCAGGTAGCCCCGCTCGTCGAGGTCCGTGTCGGTGATGTTGTCTCCGGAGGCGAACACGACGAGATAGCCACCCGGCTCGATCGACGTGCCGCTCGGGAACGTCCATTTCGTCAGGTCGTCCAGATCGTCGCTGAGGTGGAACCCGTCGAGCACCACGGTGGCGTCGACCGGGTTGTGGATCTCGATCCAGTCGGGCGTATCGTAATCGCCGACGAACGGATCGCCCGTGCTCTGGCGGGTCCTCGTCGTGAGCGCGGTGCCGTTGTCGGCCATGAACTCGGTGATCTGGAGCGGCGGGGCGTCGGTGGTCGTCAGCGAGAGTGCCGGCGCGGCCCAGACGCCGCTGACGGCGTTTTGTGCAAACGCGCTGAAGTAGTACGTGGTTAGCGGATCCAGCTTATCGACGGCGACGGTGAACTCGGCGGACCGGGCACCCAGCACAATCGAGTCGTCCCAGGCGCTGCCGTCGGTGCCGCCGTCCGTCTTGCCGTAGTAGACGGTGACCAGCGGAGAATCGTTACCCGTGTCGAGCACCTCGCCGCCGAGCCATGCGGAGAATGCGCCCACGTTGATAGCCGGCCGATTGGCTACCGCCGGTGCGGTGGCCTCCAGCGTGGCGAAGGCCCTGGTTGTCGGTGCCCAAGCCGGGCCCACGGAGTTCTCGGCAAAGATGCGGCAATAGTAGACCGTGTTCTGGCTGAGCCCACCGACGACGGTAGTGAAGACGCCGGTCCGTTCCCCCAGATCGACGGCGTGGTCCCACGCGTTGGGGTCGGTGCCGCCGTTTCCTTCGCCGTAGTAGAGCGTCACGTTGGGTGCTTCGCCGCCGGTGGAGAGAATGCTGCCACCGAGTTCCGCTGCAAAGGCCTCAATGTTGGCCGGCAGCCGGTTGACGATGACCGGCGGGGCGCTCGGTTCGTGCTCGATCAGCCGGATGCCGTTCAGGCCGTAGCCCTTGCTGCCGCTGCCCGCATAGATATATTGCTCCGATACGACCTCGAATTGACCGTCGTCACCGGGATCGATGTCGGTCCACTGCACAACCCACCCCTGATCGGACTGGCTGTTGTCACCCGTCCAGAGGACGACCTGATTCGAGGGCAGATCGGTGGTGATGACGCCAGCTCCACTGCTGTGATCGGCCGTAGCCGCATCGGCCCCGAGCAGCGTGATCCGCGTCCAACGGTTGGTGTAGCTGCTATCGCCACGGACGGCCGTGCCGGCGAACTCGTAGGTGTTTCCCGGGTCGAGGTTCGAGAAGTCGTAGGTGTACGAATCGCCGCTCTCGATTTCCAGACTGTTGCCGGTGGCGGAACTGAAGTCGACGTATCCGCTGAAAATGTCCGCCGCGTCGGTTCCGGAGGCCGGGCTGGAGCCGGTGCCGCCGGGGTGAACGCCGAAGCCGAAGGTCGAGAGCAGCACGGGCGTGAGTGCGCCCGTGTCGATGTCCTTCAGTTGCCCCGAACTGCTGCCGCCGCCGACGTCGGCGTAGGTCGTCGTGTTGGCGTGCGTCGCCCCACCGGCGATGGTGTCGTTGAAGGCGGTGAAACCGGAGAGTTGCAGCCGCGGTTCGAGTGCTTCAAAGAGGAGTCGGGCGGGCGGAGTATGCGGCTTGGCGGTCGCCTTGCGGCGCCCCAGCAGCATTTTCCCCGCAACCAAAGTTCTCCGCAGAGTGTTAGACATAGTAGCTGGCTCCGTCAACTCGTCGTGTGCCTCACGAACAGGGTGGCCCGATGGACTGTAGCCAAATACGACCAATTCGCGGCGGTGAGGAACTGTTCCGGTACAGGCTTCATTATGACAAATATCCACCAAGAGTGCAAGTTCCTGGACTTAGCGAGCGTCGCAAGGCACGACGGTTTCCCGGGCAATCTTCCACTTTTCCGTCTTTTTTCCCAAACGGGCCAAGAATCGCTTGACCGCAGCGAATAGACCGTCAGAATCGCGGTAGTGGCTCGCGACAGCCGCATTTCTTCAAGACAGTGAGGATCCCATGAATCATCGACTCGTTTCTGTGGCGGGGCTGTTGTTGTCCGTTGTAACCGTTTCGGCCGCGGCCGCCGAATCTTTGCCGCCGGCCGCCCGGTGGATCCCCTCCGACGCGGTCCTCGCCGTGGAGGTCTCGCAGCCGAAGACGCTGCTGGGACCGCTGGTGGACGAGAAGACGATCGCGGCGGTGACCGAGTTGCCGGCCTACCAGAAGCAGACCGCCAATCCCGGGTTCCAGCAGTTTCGCGGCATCGTCGCCCTGCTGGAACTGACGCTCGGGACCGACTGGCCGACCGCGGTGACGAAGCTCACCGGCGGCGGCGTGACGCTGGCCGTGTGTCCGGACGACAAGGTGATCCTGATCGTCGACGCCGAAGACGAGCAATTGCTCGCGAAGCTGCACGACATCCTGCTGAACTTTGCCCGATCCGAAGCGAAGAAACAGGGGCAACCCGACCGGGTCAAGTCTGAGGAATACGAGGGCGTAACGGCTTGGTCGTTCAACGGCGAGGAGGCCCACGCGATCATCGGCCGACGACTGATCTTCGGCAACCGGAAGGAGGCGTTGAAGGCCGTCTTGGATCTGCGATCGAAACCCGACGCCAAGAGCCTGGCGTCGGCACCGACGTATCTGAAAGCCAAACGGGCCGTCGGATCGGATTGCGCCGCCACGGTTTTCGTCGATTTGGCTACACTCAAGCACGTCCCGGGTGTGGCGGCGGCGTTGAACCCCGAAGCGGCCAACCCGCTGGTTGCATTGCTGTTTGCCGGAATCGTCGAGCCGTTGCGGACCTCGAACTGGCTCGCCATGGGGTTGCGTTTGGAGCAAGACACGCTCGTGCTTCAGACGGTCGTCGACGGCAAGGCGGGCGATCCGAAAGGCCCCGCAGCCTTTGCGCTGCCGGGCACACCCGCCGACGGCGCGTTGCCCAACCTGCAAGTGCCCCGCCGCATTGCCGCGATGACCCTCTACCGCGACCTGCACCGCTTCTACGCAGCCAAGGACGACCTGTTTCCCGAACGCACCTCCGGGCTGATCTTCTTCGAGAACATGATGGGGATCTTCTTCAGCGGCCGCGACCTGACCGACGAGGTCCTGGCTTACACCCGGCCCGAAGTCCGGCTGGTGGTGGCCGGGCAGAAGTACGATCCGGCGATCGGCACGCCGCAGATGCAACTCCCCGCCTTTGCGCTGGTGCTGCGGCTGAAGGATGCCGAGAAGCACGACGCCGTGTTTGAAGAGGCGTGGCAGAAGGCCCTCGGGCTGATCAACTTCACCCGCGGCCAGCAGGCCGAGCCGGGGTTGATTATCGATCGCCCGACCCATGGGGAGACGAAGTTCACCTCGGCCGGTTTCTCGGCCGCGGGGATCGAAGACCGGAAAAACTTGCCCCAGCGATTCAACTTCTATCCCGCGATCGCGATGCCGAGCGATTACCTGGTGCTCAGTTCAACGGAGCAACTTACCCGCGATTTGATCGACGCGTTGCGGCGCGAAACCGCTCAGCCAATCAAGCCGCTGGCCCAAACGCATAGCGCGTTGGAGATCGACGCGACCGGATTGGGCGCCATTCTGCAAGCCAACCGCGTGTCACTGGTCCGCAACAACATGGTCGAAGAGGGCAACACCGAAGCGGAGGCAGAGACGTCGATCGACCTGTTGATTACCGTGGCCAAGATGGCCGGCCACGCGCGGCTGAGTATCGACACCCACCAAGGTCACGCCCGCGCCACACTGAAACTAAAGCCCCGTTTGCCGTGAATGACTCAAACCGCAAATATGGGAGCCCGAAAATGGGGACTGGCAGTGAGCTAGGAGCTATGAGCTTTGAGCTATGAGCTTTGAGTAGTGGGCTTGCTCACTGCTCACTGCTCATAGCTCACTGCTCATAGC
>JABMRB010000976.1 GCA_013202865.1 Candidatus Nealsoniibacteriota bacterium
CGTTGCTTCCCAGCCTGTATCCACACAGGCCAGTGGCACAGGCGTCTCGCCTGTTGGACACACACAGACCAGTGGCACAGGCGGCCCGCCTGTCGGGCGCACACAGGCGGGCCGCCTGTGCCACGTTGAGTTGTCCGGATCGGTACTGCTGGCTGAGGGGCGGCCGATTTTTCCGCGGATTATCCGTCACCGGGGTGAATCGCTGGCTCTTTTGCACCAACTCGGATTCAACGCGGTCTGGCTAAGTTCCCCCGCCACGCAGCAGATTCTGGCGGAGGCCGATCGGCTGGGGTTGTGGTTGATCTGTCCGCCGCCGCGTCACACGTCCGTCGATTTGCCCGTCGATTTGCCCGTCGATTTGCCCGTCGATTTGTCTGCCCGGCCGGAGGTGGCGGCCGCGGAGTTCGGCCCGGAATATGCTCGGGTGTTGGCATGGGACCTTGGCGGTGGGCTCTCGCGGGAACATCTCGAATCGACGCGGCGCTGGGTGCAACAGATCCGTGCTTCGGAGGGAAGTGGTGGCGACCGCCATACCACCCGCCCGCTGGTTTGCCGTCCGGCAAGCGACTGGCGGGGCTACAGCCGGCTGGCCGACGTGTTGTTGATCGATCGGCGTCCGCTGGGCACCAGCCTGGAGTTGACCGACTTCGGCATCTGGGTCCGCCGCCAGCCTCGGCTGGCTCGGCCGGGGACGCCGATCTGGACCACCGTGCAGACTCAGCCGGCGGTGGCGCTGCGGCGGCAATTGACCGCGATCGGCGGCAACGCCCAACCACCGCTATCCGTGTCCGTTGAGCAAATTCGCCTGCTGGTGCATACGGCGGTCGCCGCGGGCAGTCGGGGGTTGTTGTTCGAGTCGGACCGCCCACTGGACGCGACCGATCCGGATACCCGTTACCGGGCGATGGCCCTGGAATTGCTCAACCTGGAGTTGGGCCTGCTCGAACCGTGGGCGGCTACCGGCAACCTTGCGTCCCATGCCGAGGTAGACCGCCCGGAGGTCGTTGCGCCCGTGCTGCGGACCGATCGTTCGCGGCTGCTGATGCCGATCTGGTCGGACCGCAGGGCCCAGTTCGTGCCGGGCCAATCCGCCGCGACCGGGCTGTCGGTGCTGGTGCCGGGTGTGCCCGAGTCGAGTGCAGCCTACCTGGTCGTGCCCGGCGGGTTGCAGCCGTTGCGGCACAAGCGGACCACCGGCGGAATGCGGGTCATCCTGGACGAATTCAGCTTGACCGACCAGGTGCTTCTTTCACAGGATCCGCTGGTCATCGACACGATGTCTCGTCGGTGTGCGGCGATTGCCCGACGAGCCGCCGAGCTTGCCCGAGAGCTGGCTGTCCGAAAACTGCAGAGCGTCGCCGTGTTGCACCGGCAGGTTGCCGTCGGCGACATTGCCCGCGGTGACCACGCGATCGATGCCGCCGGCAAGGCGTTGAAGCATTGCGACTCGCAACTGGCGGCCGGGGAATATCGCGCGGCGTACATGGCTGCGCGGCAGGCAGCGGGGACGTTGCGGACGGTCGAACGGACCGATTGGGAAGCGGCCGTGGTGGGGCTCCGCACGCCGGTGACCAGTCCCGGCGCGATCAGCTTTGCCACGCTCCCATGGCATCGGCGGCTGATCGAGCGGGTGGGCTCCTCGCAAGCGGGGCCGAATCGGGTCGCCGGCGGCGATTTCGAGGACCTCCACGCGATGGTTGCCGCCGGGTGGACCCATTCGGAGCACGCCTTGCCGGGGCTTCACACGGCGGCCGATCTGGTGGGCGAGGCTGCCCACACGGGTGCGACCGGCCTGCGACTGACGGTTCGGGCGGACGATCCCGAGAATCCGCCCGCGATGGTCGAAACGCCCCCGATGTGGATCACCAGTGCGCCCGTGCCGGTCGAGGCCGGGCAACTCGTCCGCCTGCGGGGCTGGGTCCACATTCCCGTGGCGATTACCGGCAGCGTGGACGGGCTGCTGATTATCGATTCGCTGGCCGGCGAGGCGTTGGCCCAGCGGATTGGCCAGACCGCCGGTTGGCAGCCGTTCGAGATGATTCGACTGGCGACCGAGTCGGGCCCGATGACCGTCACGTTCTCGCCTTCCGGGCTGGGCGAAGTCCGCCTGGACGACGTGGTGATCGAAGTGCTCGAACCGGCCGGTAGCTACGGTCGCCAGACCGTGGGTAGTCGGCAGTGACCCAAAAACGCCCCCGCACTGCGTTGCGGGGGGTGGCGCAGCTTTGCACGCCCGCAGTACCCCCCCGAACGCAGTCGGGGGGCGTTGGAAGTTTCTCCCCACTCCCCACTCCCCACTATCCACTATCCACTACCCACCCCTGCCCCGCCGACCTTGCAGCCCATTACGGTCGCAGCTACCATCAAGGGCTGAACTTGTCGTGGCCGAACCGTTGTCGTTCGGTCGGAAACTGCACGTCGAAGGAGATTTCCGTGGGTGAGAATGACTCTGTCCGGACTTCGCGTCGTGGCCTGCTGAAACGTGCCGCAGGCGGCGCTGCCATGGGGCTGGGGGCCGCCATGTTGGGCGGCTGTGGCTCGCCGGCGGGAGACGGCGGCGGTGGCAGCGGATCGCAGAAACGCTTGAAGGCGCTGATCTCCAACGCCGGGCTGCAAGGGAGCTGGAACGCGCGGGGCCGCGACGCCGTGATGCTCTGGGCCGACAAGCTGAACGTCGACGTCACCTGGGTCGACGGCGAGTTCAACGGCGGGAAACAGCGCGAGAAGATCGATTTGCAGGTCGACAACGACTGGGACTTCTTCGCCGCCCAGGCCCACCAGATCGACATTCTCGAAGAGCCGGTCCGCAAGCTCAAGAAGCGAAATATCCCCGTGATCTCGATGGACACGTTGATCGTAGAGAAGCCCCGGCTGCGCGAAGCGGGCGTGTGGCTTTACATCGCACCGGACCACTTCGCCATGGCCCAGCAGAGCACCCGATACCTGGTCGAGAAGATTGGCGGCCGGGGCAACCTGATCCACATCGGCGGACAGAGCGAGCACAGCGGGGCCCAGCAGCGCAAACGGGGATTCGAGAGCGTGATCGCCGAGTATGGCGACGACATCAAAGTCCTCGGCGGCGAGGTCCGCTGGTGCGATTGGAAGATCGAGAAGGCACGAACCGCTTTCGACGCCCTGCTGGCAAAGAGCGGCGGGTCGGTCGCCGGCGCGTTTTTCCACAACGACGACATGGCGATGGCCTGTGCCACGGCCAGGAAGGGCCCTTACAAGGATATGGTCTTCACGGCCGTCGACGGCCAGACTGCCGGACAGGAGGGCATCCGCAGCGGGGCACTGGCGGCCACGGTCGTCAACCCGGCAGCGATGATCCACGGCTGGTCGCTGATTATCGGCCAATTCATCGTCCGTAACCAAGAGAAGATCGAGGACGTTCCGCTGGAGATCACGGTTCCTTCCCCGTTGGTCACGAAAGAGGCCGGCAACGTCGACGCCGTGGCCTACCTCGGCAGTGCGGAGCATTGTTTGATGTAGACACCCCAACAACTGACACCACCCGCACGGCGAGCCCACCCGAATGCCCGCTACTGCCCAAACGCCGCCGTTGGTCTGCCGCCGAATTAGCAAACGCTTCGGCGGCGTGACGGCCTTGGATGACGTCGACTTCACCTTGCACGCGGGCGAGGTCCATGGCGTTGTCGGTAGCAACGGGGCGGGCAAGAGCACGCTGATGAAGATCCTCGCCGGCGTGCTGCCGGAGCACGACGGAACCGTGATGCTCGGAGGACGGCCGGCCGATCTCTCCTCACCCCAGGTCGCGATGGCCCAGGGTATCGCGATGGTCTATCAGGAACTCTCGGGCATCGGGCAACTCTCGGTGGCCGAGAACCTCTTCCTCGGCCGGCAGCCGACCGCATGGCTCGGGCGGATCGACTGGCGGACGATGCGAAACAAGGCCCGGCAATACCTCGCCGAGTTGGAGGTCGACGTCGACGTGACCCGGCCGTTGGACGCCTATCCGCTGGTCGTCCGGCAGATGGTCGAAATCGCCCGGGGTATCCACAGCGGTGCCCGGGTGTTGATTCTCGACGAGCCGACCAGTGCGCTGAGCCCGCCGGAGACCC
>JABMRB010000977.1 GCA_013202865.1 Candidatus Nealsoniibacteriota bacterium
CGCTGATTCAGCGCGGGGTGAATGCCCCCTCGTCATTTAGCCCCGGGTGAATACACCCGGGGTTGTCGTGAGATACTTGCCGCCCCCCCCGGTGTATTCACCGGGGACTAAATAATGAGGGAGCTAAGTTCACCGGGGGCTCAATCGAGGCAGGAGCACTATCGGATGCAGCCCTTTACTCTCTTGATCAAGCCCTCCGGGTCGGACTGCAATATCGATTGCCGGTACTGCTTCTATAAGGACCGGCTTCCCGAGCTCGGCAGCGGTCGGCAGCGAATGAGCCACGAGACGCTCGCGACGCTCGTCCGTGGTTATATGCGGCTGGGGTTCCCGAAGGTCGGGTTTGCCTGGCAGGGCGGCGAGCCGACGTTGATGGGCGTCGAGTTCTTCGAGCGGGCCGTCGACTTGCAGATGAAACACGGCAAACCGGGCCAGCAGATCAGCAATACGTTCCAGACCAACGGCATCGCACTGAACGAGAAGTGGTGCCGGTTCTTCCATCGCAACAAGTTTCTGCTCGGCATCAGTATCGACGGGCCGGAGAAGTTCCACAATCGATATCGCGTCGACCATGCGGGGGCCGGCACGTTTGCCCGTGTGATACGCGGGATCGAGAACTGCAAACAACACAACGTCGAATTCAGCACGCTGATCTTGCTCAACAGCGAGAACGTCCGCCACCCGGACGAACTGTTCGATTTCGTCGTTGCGAACGAACTGGCCTATTTGCAGTTCATCCCCTGCATCGAACGCGACGCAGCCACGGGCAAGCCGGCCGACTTCTCAATCACACCCAAGCAATACGGCGACTTCTTGTGCCGCCTGTTCGACTTGTGGTGCGACTACGGTCCCGAGAAACTCAACATCCGCGAATTCGATTCGCTGACCACGTTCTTCGTGCTGGGTAACCAGACGATCTGCACGTACGGCCAACAGTGTGCCGGCTTCGTCGTGGTCGAGCACAACGGCGACGCCTTCTGTTGCGAGTTCTTCGTCGAGCCTAAGTGGCGGCTGGGAAACATCGCCGAGACGCCCCTGGACGAGTTGGCTGCCAGCGCCACGAAGCAAGCCTTTGCCGAGCAGAAGCAAGACCTCGCCGGGGAGTGCGTCCGTTGCCCTTTCTTGAAGGTTTGTCGAGGCGGGTGCATGAAAGACAGGAGATGCTTCGACGACGGTTCGCCGGCGGGGACGAACTACTTCTGCGAAGCCTACAAGCAATTCTTCGACTACGCCCTGCTCACGCTGATGGACATGGCCAAGGCGATCAAGCAGGGCTCGCTCACCAGACGGACGCGACGCGTGGAAGACGTGCGACTGCGGGTGCCGTAGCTAGAGATTGTAGGTCAGGGCTTGCCCTGGCAAGCGAAGGATCACTGTTGTGTTCACGTCAGGGCGAGCCCTGACCTACATCAATTCGACGACTTCTGCGGCCGAAACGGCCAGACCCAGTTGGCCAACGAGACGGGGCTGCGGCTTTGGACCCAGACCTTACCCCGGCCACTGAAACTCAACAACAACTGGTCGGAGAAGAGGAACGAGCGGATCTTTCGGGCCTTGGTCAGCCGGTATTGAAGCTGCGGCTCCCAGGCCACGGCGTAACCGTTGTCGATGGTGTACTCGCCGTCGACGTCGACCGCCTCCACGTCGCCGTAGCCGCCGAAGAAGAGCATCCCGCTGCCGGTTGCCCGCAGGATGAACAGCCCCTCGTTGAACAGGCCCTTGAGCCCTTGGAACTTCGAGTCGCACTGAATGGCTTCGGTCGAGGCCAGGTAGGCGCCTTTTTCCAGGAACAGGTCGGCCCCTTTCATCTCGTACGCGACGATGTCTCCCGCCGAGGAGGGCGCCAGCGCGACCTTGCCCTCGCCGCCTTGGGCCGTGTAGGTGTTCTGGAAGAAGCTCTCGCCGGCAAGCGCTTTGCGTTTCAGTCCGGAGAGCACGCCGCCGCGGGTGGAGGTTTCGGTGGCTACCGGACCTTCCATCCAGGCCATCGCCCCGGCCTCGGCTACGATGCTCTCGCCGGAGCGCAGGCCGACCTCCAACACGCTGAAGCTCGGTTGACAAAGGATTTCGTATTGCATGGCTCTACCGTTGGGGTAATTTGGGTCCGAGCAATCGGCCGAACTCTGAGGTATTGTGGGATTGCACGAGGATCTTGCCGGTGCCGGAGAACTTCAGCACAATCCCCTCGCCGGCCAGCCACGACTGGAACCAGGAACTGCCCGCCTTCTCGATCGTGTACGACAGCCCGTCGGTGAACGCCACGACGTGGCCCGTGTCGACGATCATCTCGCCGTTCAGATCGTATTCGACGATCCGTCCGAAGCCCGAGACCAGCAACGGGCCGCTGCCGGTGACCTTGACGAACGAGATCGACTCGCCGGTGAGAAAGCCCTTCATTCCCTGGAACTCCGTGTCGATTTGCAGTTGCACGGCCGAGCCCAGGTAGCTGCCTCCGGCACAAAGCCAACCGGTCGACGGATCGACGTCGATCCGGCTGACACTGCCGACGTGCGTCGGCGCCAGTCCGACCTCGCCGGGGCGATTGTCGGTCACCTTGTAGCGCGAGAAGAAGAACTTCTCCTTGGCCAGCATCCGCTTGATGCCGGCCATCACGCCGCCTTTGCCGCGGCTCCTCGTGGTGACGTCGATATCCACGTTACTCGACGCCCGGAACATGGCCCCCGATTCCGAGACGAACTCGTCGCCGGGTTCCAGCCGGACCAGGGCCGACGAGAACGTGCCGCGGTCGCGAATTTCCAGGTCCATTGTGGCGTCTCCTTCAGGTCGTACGTTGTCGCCTCTGCGCGACGGGCGCACGTGTTCGTAAGTTCTATCGGGTTTCGACTTCAGCCGGAGTTCCGCAATCTTAACGACAAAACGGCCTCAACCACTTCACCAATCCCTGCACGACCCGCGTCTGCACGTAGATCTTGCCGGAGCCTTCAAACGCCATCACCAGGCCTTCGCCGGAAAAGACCGTCTGTTTCAGTCCCCCCATGCCGCGGATCTGATAGTCGAGCGTCGGCTCGAAGGCCACCACGTGGCCCGTGTCGACCGTCAACGCGCCGTTGACGTCCTTCTCGACGATCGCTCCATAGGAGTTGAAGAAGAGGGTCCCCGTGCCGGTGCATTCGATCAGGAACCCACCTTCGCCGGAGAAAAACGCCCGCAAACCGCCAAATCGCGTCGAAAGCTCGACCCCCGGCGTACACGCCAGAAACGATCCGGACGTCAGGTAGAACGTTTCGCCGCGGAGTTCCCTGACCGCAATCGACCCGGGCAGTTTGGGTGAGATCGACACGAATCCCGCCTCGGCGGCCTGATATTCCGAGAGGAACAGCGATTCGCCACCGAGCAGCTTCCGCGCGACCGCCTTGACGAACCCCCCAATCAGCCGGGCATTGACCTCCATGTGGGCACTCATCCGGCTCATGGCCCCACTCTCGGTGAGGATCGTCTCCCCAGCCTCCAGGCCGACGGTCAGGTCGCCCTGATCGGGGTTTCCAGCGATTTCATATTTCATGGCCGCTCTCCGAGGTTTCGTACCACCCGCCCCTGCCGAGATTACCCGTGCCGAGATTCTACGCCCGACCGCCGCCAACAACAACAACAGTTATTCGCCGCCCCACCCGACCCCCAAGGCACCATCGAACTACCCGGGCTAAATCGCCACGTCGCCAGCCATCTAAACCTAACCGGCGAAACGCTCTCCCGCGTGTTACGCCGCCTGGTCGACGCCCGGTTGATCGAAGAAGTAGAGAACAACCGCATTCGCGTATCCGATCCCGAGAAGCTCGA
>JABMRB010000978.1 GCA_013202865.1 Candidatus Nealsoniibacteriota bacterium
GCTATGAGCAGTGAGCAGTGAGCAGTGAGCACTGAGCAGTGAAAAATGAAGAGTGGAGAGTGGAGAGTGAAGAGGCTCATTACTCATAGCTCATCGCTCATAGCTCAAAGCTCATCGCTCATAGCCAACACCCAAGAACTGAATCGGGAAGTAATTCCTATACGGGTTCTTAGATCCCCAAATCCCAAATCCCCCCATGACCTGGCACAACATTCACGGACACGACGACGTGGTCGAGCTACTGCGCCGGGCACTTGCGCGGCGACGGCTGGCTAGCAGCTTTCTGTTCACCGGGCCGGCCGGCGTGGGGAAGTTCACGTTCGCCATGAAATTGGCCGAGGCATTGCTCTGCCACGCCCGGCCGGAAGAGATGCTGGACCCGTGCGGCCAGTGTCCGGCATGCATGCAGGTCCGGGCAGGCACGCATCCCGACCTGACCGTGGTAGCGAAGCCCAAGGACCGCTCGTTCATCCCGCTGGATCTGCTCATCGGCGACAAGGAGCATCGCCGCCGCGAGGGGCTCTGTCACAACATCGCGATGAAGCCGATGATGGGTGGGCGGAAGGTGGCGATCATCGACGACGCCGACCGCCTCAACGCCGAAGGCGCCAACTCCCTGCTGAAGACGCTCGAAGAGCCCCCGCCGCTATCGGTGTTGATACTGATCGGCACCAGCCCGGCCAAACAACTGCCGACGATCCGCTCGCGCTGCCAACTGATCCGCTTCCGCGGCCTGCCGGTCGACGTGGTGGCCGAGCTGCTCGGTTCGCTCCAGCCCGGCTGCGACCCGGCCGAGGTACGCCGGCTGGCCGAGCACTGCGAAGGGAGCCTGCAACGGGCGGTCGAACTGGCCGATCCGGAACTCTGGACGTTCCGCGGCCGGCTGTTGGCAAAGCTGGCCGAGCCGACGCTCGACAGCGTGCGGCTGGCCAAGGCCGTGTTGACGTTTGTCGACGAGGCCGGCAAGCAACCGGCCGCCCGCCGCGAACGGCTCAGAAAGGTCGTCGCCTTGGCCGCCGATTTCTATCGTCACCTGTTGCACGCCCAAAGCGGCGCGCCCGAGGCGGACGACCGCGAATTGCGGCAGCACGTCACCTCCGTCCTAGAATCCGGCGCCGGCGACGCCGAGACCACCGCCGCCCGGCTGGAACTTTGCCTGGACGCGGCCGAGCAGATCGACCGCAACGCCAATCAGACCACGCTGATCGAATCGTGGCTCGACGAATTGGGCGTGATCGGCGGCTGAGAGTCCTATGGCACGAAGACCAGCGCAAACGCCACGGCCACCAGCAGCACGGTGACCAGCCATTCCTCCCGGGTAATCTGCGATTTCCGCTGCACGACGTATCCCCCCAAGTGTGCCCCTTCGAGTCGCCCCATTACCGAGAATCGGCCGAATCCGCCCGCAGATTCGGAAAATCGCGAGTTACCGGCAAACTCAGCAGAATCGATATAATCGGCAAAGTTTGACACGCATCGTGGTTCTTTATTGAGGCTTGCATGGCCAATGCACAAGGGCGCAGCCCGGTTTCTCCGCAGACAGGCCCGTGAACCGCGCATTGGCTATGCGGGAATCAATAAGGGCCTCCGTGCGGAACCAATCGCAGTTTTTCACCGATTTGTGTCTCGAGGACGAAGCGTGGTCCGGAGGCCGTCGCGGTCTTGCCATCTCCCCGTGTGACAATCACCCGGCGGCCCGGCCAGGGGTTCTGGATCGTGCATTTCCTGCCCCGCTCACTTTTGATCTCCACGTATTGGACCTTGCCGCCGCGCAGCCGGCTCGACACGAGGAACGCCCCGAATGTCCGCAGATTCTCAAACGTGGCGTCCAGTTCCTTCGGCCAGACATGGAACACCCGCACGACGTCTTGGTGGCCCATACAAAGCATCATGTTGATCGTGACGATCGAGGGGGTGCAGCTTTCCACGCCGTGCGCATTGTTGCCGTGTTTCATGCCGTTGGCCGTTTTCTGCTTCGCCCACGCTTCCAGGAATCGAAGGATCTCCTCTGGATCATGCCCCACACGAACCGCGGCCGGATAGAAGCTGTTCGTGCCGTTGAAGTCGTTCCACCTGCGCATCACGATGATCATGTTTCTCGCGAGTTCGAGCAGTTCGGGATCCGACTCCAGGCCGATCTGTCCCGCCGGGAAGATGTGCTGGATTCCCAGCGTGTTATTGCCGTTCCAGTCCTTGCCCTCCTCGGCGAGGCGAAAGACCTTTTCACCGTGATACTTATTCTTCCCCATATCAGGAATTTCCCAGGTCGCATATTCCGAAAGATGATCGAGGACGTGGCGGCGCTTTTCGCTGAGGTTCTCGTCCACGCCGAGCAATTCGCCCATGTCCAGCGCCAGTTGAAATGTCATGCGGATCAGCCCGAGCGCGGCGGTGCCGTTGACGTTCGGACCGCTCCCTTCGTGAACCGAGTGGTTGCGAAGCACGTAACGACCGTCCTCGAATTCAAGAAAGTCGACCCAGAACGCAGCCGCATCGGCAACGAACGGATAGTATTTCTTTGCGTAATCCGGATCCCAAGTTGAACGAAATCGCAATTCAACGGGTACCAACGACTCCGACGCATTGCTTTTCTGTCCATGATCCGTCACCTTCTTAGTCGCCCGCCGCGGATTACCATAACGGCCGTCGACAGCGGCGTGATTGTAGGTGGCATCGATCCCTTTCGGGCCGATGCCGACGGGAAACAAGATGCCGCCCGCATCACACAGCTCCTTGGCATAGCGCCGGCCGCGAGACAGGAAGTCGAGATAGGGATCCGTGCAGACGTCGGCCTGTTCGATCCGATTGGCCGAAAAGAGTCCGTACGTGGGAGCGTTATGATTGTAGTTCAGATGATAATCGCCATTCCATTCGGGCCCCTCCGACAGGACCCAGATGCCGAACAGCCCGGGCGGGAACCCCCGGAGGCGATACGCGCTGCCCAGCACATAGAGCGAGGCGTAGTAATCCTTTTCGATCTGTTTCTGCGGAATCGAGATCCACGATTTGTTCCAGTAGGCGGCCCACCAGGCGGCGTGCTCCTTTTGCAGGGTTTCCAATCGCTGCGGCGTCGTGTCGCGAACCAGTGCAACGGCCTGTTGGCGGTATTCCTTGTTCTTGAAGACGCTGTCCACGCCGATCAAGAGGGTCACCGGATGGCCGGGGGCCAGGGTGATCTTTTGCGTGGCGCCGAGCGCCGGCATCGGCTCGAACGCCTCGGTCCACTTGATATTGCCAAGCTTTTGCGGTTCACGAGGCTCGGGTTCGGGCGTTTCGATTGGCAGCGGGGTCCAACGGTCTGCCTTCTTGCCCTGATCGTCGAAGATTCGCACGGCAGCGGCCATGCCCGATTCGATATCAACGTGGTCGTCATAGTGCCGCCGTAGCCAGAGCGTATCGTCAACCGTACCCGAACTTCGACGCGACGGCGTGACGTTAATCTGCGGCAAGACGAGTTCTTGGTCGGTCAATTGCGTCGAGATTTCAATCTCCAACGGCTTACCGGTCGCTTCGAGTTCGATCCAACCGATATTGGCGGTCGCCATCACCCGAGCACGAAACTCGAGGGTCACACCGTCTTTGGTGAAGGTGCCATGCGTGATCGGGTTGTAAATCGGCTGTTCGATCTTATACGTGGCGCCCTGCATCGCGGGAGCCTTCACATCGATCCAGCCGAACAGTTTCGGCTGGGCGCCGAGATGTTGATTTTGCAGTCGCCAGAAATCATTCTTATTGATCCAAAACCGAAGCGATTCTGCTTCACCACCAACGGAGAGGCCCAGATCGCCGTTACCCATCAGTAGTGCATCGGTCGACCATTTAAGGTAATGTCCAAAAGCTGGCGGCTTGTCGGTGCTATTCTTGTGCTGCGAGATGATCGACTCCGCCGAAAGTGGCTCCGCCGAGTCGCCGTAGCCCGGCAGTGGAGCGTTCACGAGCAGCAGGGATAGCATGCCCAGGCAAGTCATTCTCATCGTGTGTGTGGATGCTGTTCTCATTGTGTATGTTTGTCCTACTCTTGTACTTTCCATTCCAGAATGCCCGTCGGCAGGTTGTCCATTGCTTGTCTCCATGTGGCCCAACGGCAATCGTTCACGGGGCAAGGTTCCCGGCCACGCGAATCCCGTAGCGGTAGTAGCGGAATCCCGGATGGTCGTGGTAGCGGTCCGAGCACCGGAAGTAGTCCGGCAAGTCGTCGTAGAACGACCCGCCACGCAACACACGCGCGACGCCTTGCCGCGGCCCGGCCGGATCGCTCGGCGGCGACTGCTTGTAGTAGCCCGAGTCGTGCCAATCGGCACACCATTCATGCACGTTCCCGTGAATGTCGTAAAGCCCCCAGGCGTTCGGCTTCTTCTGACCCACCGGTTGCGTCTTCTTCCCCGAGTTGCGACCGTACCAGGCATATTCTCCCAGCAGTGCCTTGTCGTCGCCGAAACTGAATCGAGTTGAAGTCTTCGCTCGACAGGCATACTCCCATTGAGCTTCAGTGGGCAGGCTGAACTCGACGCCCGACTTGTCGATCCTCTCGTTGAGCTTCTTGATAAACGCCTGGCAATCGTTCCAGCTTACGCTTTCCACCGGGTACTTCGCTCCCTTGTGAAAGCTCGCGTCAGTATCCATAATCGCCTTCCATTGCTCCTGGGTAACCTCATACTTACCCAGATAGAACGGTTTCGTGATTCGCACGCGGTGCTGTGGATGTTCGTTCTTCAGATATTCGACGAATATCTCCGGCAAGCCAAGCGCCTTCACAACGGCCTCGGGCGACTCGTGGCTGCCCATCATAAACTCGCCGGCCGGAATCCGGACAAATTCCATCTTCAGCCCGCCGCTGAGTTCAATGGCAATCTCCTTCTCTCGCGGCGGCTCCGCTCTCGCCTCACGAAAAAAGACTCCAAGCATCTTCTCCCAGAGCGTGAATCGCGCGGGCGAAAGTTTCTTCAACGTGGCAACGTATTCGGAACCCGCACCCAGGCAAACGGCGTACAACTGGGCAAACTCCGCGACGTCTTCGGAGTGTGCGTGATCACCATAGTCGGAGATCGATATCTTATCCGCCATGATGGCCGCCAGCCATTGATCCAGGATCGTCGGATCGGCCTGTCTGGCCACCTGCTCCAGCGTGTGCCCCACCTCATGGGCGATAACCAGTGCGTCGGCATGGGGCACCAGATTGATGTACCCCTTGCCGCCATGAGCCCTTGCCCCACCCAAGCTGGCGTAGATCGCGATTCCATCTTCCCCTTCGTCAGATACGGCCGTACAGGCTTTCATGTAGGGCCCGGGAAGCCTTTCGATACGCTTCACCAGTGTGTCGAGTTTCACCCCGGTCGACTCCTCAATCGTCAACTTGAAGCGATACTTGCCGCACGTCGCGATCCACCGCTTGCCTGCCACGGCGCCGTTTCTCATCTTGACGTCTTCGGGACCGGAAACAATCTCCAATTTCGTCGTGCTGTTCCGGCCGAACTCTTCGTACAACGGCCGAAACTGTGCTTTCATCTGGTCTTTCGCTTTCGCCTCCACGGCGACCACGAGCGCGAGAACCACAACGGCAAGAATCTTCGTCTTCATTGGGAGCAACCTCCTACGAACCAATCTCGTTCTTCAGTTCAATGCAATGCGTGCGAGCATCGGTGGTCCGCGCCACCGCCAGCAAGCCCCCCACCGGCCGCGCAGTTTCAATCACCCGATGTCAACAAGAGTCATTGTACCGTCGCGAGAGACGGTGGCAAAGCAGGGGGAATTGGAGGCCAAGGCTTGAATAGTAGTTAGTGCCGTTTTCCTTCCAACTTCACCACGGTGCGTCGGAGTGCTCGGTGCCTGACTCCACGCGCGCGACGACTCAGGGCCGTGGCAATGCAACTGCCGCGCCATCCGTGCCTGCCTCGCCAACTGAGGCGACCGTCCGGGTGGAGCGTCGTTCGAGCACGCGGTCGCAGGCGTGGCAGACTAACTCGACGCCGATGGCTTCCATGTACGCGGACGAGGCCTTGCGGCGGCCGCGGGTGGAGCCGGTGAAGGTCATCTCTTGCAGGGCGATGTGCTTGGCGCCGTAGGGACCGTGCCGCTCGGCCGGCCAGGGACCGTAGAGCCCTATGCACGGGGTTGCGACGGCTGCGGCGATGTGCAGCGGACCGGTATCCGAGCCGACAAACAACTGCCCACGTCGGGCAACCGCCGCCAGCTCGGTCAGCGTCGTTGGCGGGGCCACGCGGGCGGAACCACGCGAGGCGGCCGCGATTCGCTCTGCTTCGATCCGTTCGCAGGGGCTGCCCCAGACGATCAGCGTCGGCAGGTTCCGTCGCCGGTCGAGGTGCTGAGCCACCGCGGCGTATCGCTCACCGGGCCAAAGTTTCGATGCCCAGCCGGCCCCCGAGTTGAACACGGCAAAACCGTCTTCCATGTCGTGGTCGGCGATGATCCGCTCGGCCGATTCGCCGGCGGACGGCGGTTCGGGGACTCGAAAGTGGACCTCCGGTAACTCGATCCCCAACGGTCGCAGCAGTTGGAGATTGCTGTCGACCACGTGCGTTGCCGTGGTGTCTACCAGTTCGTTGTTCAACCACGGGCTGAATTCGCGTCCCCATGGCCGGGCGAACCCGATCCGGCGTCGGGCACCCGAGAGCCGGGCAACGATCGCGGCCTTGGTCAGCCCTTGGACGTCGATGGCCGTATCGAGTTGCAGATTTCTCAGCCGGCGATGCAATTGCCAGACGATCCGCGGCGATTTCAGCCAACCGCGTGGCAGCACGATCAGTTCGTCCAAGGCCTCGTGCCCGTGCAACAACGCGGCCGCCCGGTCCTCGACCACCCAGGCCAGCATCGCCCGGGGGAAACGCTCCCGCACCGCGCAGGCGATCGGCATGGCGTGAATCGCGTCGCCGATGGCACTAAGCCGGACGAGCAGGATTCGCGGTGCTCGGTCGCTACGATCCGAATGGAGGGGCATCAGTGATCCTTGTGGTGACGACGACGGGGCAGAGGCACATTATAGCGCCGGGGTCGGGGATTCCCCAAGAGCGGATTTATCTAGCCCTGCGTGAATGTATTGGTTGCACCCTCCGCAGCGCGCCACCCTACATCGCGCATTCTACCTAC
>JABMRB010000979.1 GCA_013202865.1 Candidatus Nealsoniibacteriota bacterium
CATCCGAACTTCCAGCTCGACGGCGACGGCGAGTACCTGGCGCTGGTCAAGCCGGACGGCACGACCGTCGCGCACGAATTCACGCCCGAGTTTCCGCCGCAGCGCAGCGACGTCTCCTACGGGATGACCGCCGACTTGACGACCTTCTTCGTGCCCGAGTCGGCCGAGGTGACGTACCTGGTGCCCACGCCTGCCGAAGCCGGCCTGGGGACCGATTGGACCGAACCGGCTTTTGACGATAACGGCTGGACCGGTTTCGCGCAGGCCTCGCGCGTGTTGGTTACCGAGGCCGGCGGCGGGGACCGGTACTTCGTCGAGATCCAGAACGTTGCCGAGACGGCCGTCGATACGTCCGGTTGGGTCGTTGCGATCAACGACCCGCTGCTGTTGGGCGATCCCAATGTTATCAATACCCGGTTCGACACGCTTTGGGACCTGCCCGACTCGATGGCTTCGGGCGAAGTGCTCTTCACGACCAACGATCCGGAGGACCTCGACCACTACCTGGGCGAGCCGTTCTTCTGGCGCACACAAGGGCCCGGCTGGGTGTTGATCCTTGACGGAAGCGGCGACGTGGTCGACTTCGTCGTCTGGGGATACGGCGCCGCGTCGCTGGCCAAGTTCGACGTCACGATCAACAGCCACCGGATCACCGCGGCGGACGTCGGCTGGAACGGACCATCGGTGGTTACGGCCGCCACTGGCGATAACTCGCTGCAACGCGGCGGCGGTTCCGATCACGACGGCGCCGGCGATTGGGCGTTCGTCGAGCCGCAGTCGAAGGGCAACACCAATCTCGGTCTGCTCGCGCCGTTTACAACCGACGTGGCCACCGGCATCGGGTTCGACGCGACCGGCACCGGCGTCGGCGCGGCCGTGCAGATCGACGTCGAGGCGGAAATGTACGGGCAAAACGGTTCGCTCTGGGCGCGATACCCGTTCGAGATCGACAATCCGCTCGAACTCGACGCGATGCAATTGCGGATGAAGTACAACGACGGGTTCGTGGCCTATCTGAACGGCGTGTCGGTGGCCGCGAGCAACGCGCCGGCGTCGCCCGGGTGGAATGCCGTTGCCACGGTCGACCGCGATGCGGCCGGGTCGCTGGAGTTCGAGACGTTCGACCTGACACCGCATCTCGAGTTGCTGCAACCGGGCGTCAACGTGCTGGCGATCCACGGGCTGAACTTCTCGGCCGTCGACCCGGACTTTTTGATCCTGCCCGACCTGGGCCGCAGCAGCCGGCGGTTCTTCGGCAACCCGACGCCGGGCACAGCGAACACGTCCGGTTTTGTCGATTTCGTTGCGGATACGAAGTTCAGCATCGATCGCGGCTTCTTCGACGCGCCGCTGGACGTGGCGATCACCAGCGCCACGCCCGGCTCGTCGATCCACTACACGCTCGACGGCAGCGAGCCGACCGAGACGCACGGGATCGAATACACCGATCCGATCCATATTACGACGACGACGACGTTGCGTACGATGGCGTTGAAGGCGGACATGGAGCCGAGCAACGTCGATACGCAGACGTATATCTTTCTCGGCGACGTGATCTCGCAAACGAATACGCCGCCCGGCTACCCGAGCACTTGGACCGGTGCTCCTGCCGACTACGAGATGGACCCGGAGGTGGTCGGCCCGGCCAATCTGTTCGGCGATCTCTACCGCGACACGATCGTCGACGATTTGAAGTCGCTGCCGACGCTCTCGATCGTGATGGACCAGGGCGATCTGTTCGATTCCGCCTCGGGGATATACGTCAACTCGCAGAAGACGGGCGACGCGTGGGAGCGGCCCACGTCGGTCGAGTTGATCTTCCCGGATGCATTGAATGCATCGGAGGAATCCTTTCAGTTCAATTGCGGCATTCGGATCCAGGGTGGTTCGAGCCGCTCGCCCGATATTCCGAAACACTCGTTCCGCCTGGAGTTTCGCAACGAATACGGGATGGGAAGGCTCGACTATCCGTTGTTCGAGGATCAGCCGTTCGGCGAGTTCTCGACCCGCGAGTTCGACGAGATCGTGCTGCGGACGTCGTTCAACCAGTCGTGGTCTCACCGTCACTATTATCAGACGCCGCGGGCACAATACGTTCGCGATCAGTGGGCTCGCGACTTGCAGTTTGCCATGGGGCATCTCTCCACGCAAGGCCGTTATATGCATCTCTATCTGAACGGGATGTATTGGGGCATCTACAACGTGGGCGAGCGGCCTGCCGCCCCCTTCCAGGCCACCTACCTCGGCGGCAACGAGGTCGAGTACGACGTGCTCAACAGCGGCGCCGTGATCGACGGGAACAACACCGCATGGAACGCGATGTTCGCACTGGCCAACGCCGGGCTGGCTTCTGCGGAGGCCTACGCCGAGATCCAGCAGTACCTGGACGTCGACAACCTGATCGACTACATGATCCTCAATCACTACTTCGGCAACGCCGACTGGGACGGGCACAACTGGATCGCTGCCCGTCGGCGGGAAGACGGCGCCCAGTTCAAGTTCTACGCCTGGGATTCGGAGTTCGCCATCGCCTTGCCGCCGAGCAATACGGCCATCGGGCAGAGCGCCGAGGACCAGATCATCAGCATCAACCGCACGAACCTCAATAACAACAACAAGCCCTCGCGGCTGTTGCAGAAGCTTCGCCAGAACGAGGAATTCCTCCTCCGTTTTGCCGACCGCGTCCACCGGCACATGCTCAACGACGGCGTGCTCACGCCCGATGAATCGGCAAAGCTGTGGAACGCTCGGGCGGCGCAGGTCGACCGGGCCGTGGTGGCCGAATCGGCTCGCTGGGGTGATTATCGCCGCGACGTCTATCCCAACCAGTGGCCCGCCGAGAACTTCGACCTGTATACGCGCGACGAACACTATCTGGCCCAGCAGGAGTTCATCCGCCAGCGATATCTGCCGGTGCGAACCGGCATTGTGCTCGATCAGTATCGCAGCGGCGGATGGTACCCCAGCCTCGCCGCCCCCTCCTTCAATCAGCACGGCGGCTGGGTACACGACGGGTTCAAGCTCACGATGGAGCCCACGGCCGGCACGATCTACTATTCGCTCGACGGGACCGATCCGCGGGTTGTTGGCGGGGCGGTGGCGCAAGAGGCATTAGTCTATTCGCCCGGCATGCAGATTCCGTTGACGGAAGGCACCGTCGTCAAGGCTCGCGCTCGTAGCGGTGCAACGTGGTCGGCACTGAACGAGGCCGCGTTCTCGATCGGACAGCCGGCTACGGCCGAGAACTTCGTTGTCACCGAAATCAACTACAACCCGGCCCCGCCCACGACCGGCGAACTTGCGGTCGACGACACCTGGACCAACACCGCTTTCGAGTTCATCGAACTGCAAAACGTCGGCCCCGAAACGATCAATCTGGCCGGGGCACAGTTCACCGCCGGCATCCACTACACGTTCGACGACATCGTTGAACTCGACCCGGGCCAATATATCGTCGTCGCCGCCAACCCGCAGGCGCTGGCCACGCGATACGACACCGCGGGCATCCTCATCGCCGACGGCAACTACACGGGCGCGCTGGACAGCAACGGCGAACGCATCCGCCTGGGCGACGACCTGGGCGGCGAGATCCTCGACTTCACCTACAACGACACGGGCTCCTGGCCCGGCCGGGCCGACGGCAAGGGGGCTACGCTCGAACTGATCGACCCGGACGCCGTGCCGCACGACGATCCGGCAAGGTCCGAA
>JABMRB010000980.1 GCA_013202865.1 Candidatus Nealsoniibacteriota bacterium
GGAGAGTGGAGAGTGGAGAGTGGAGAGTGGAGAGAAACGTCAAACGCCCCCCGACTGCGTTCGGGGGGGAAACGACCGATCATCGACGTTGATACCTACCAAGAGCACGCACCACAAGAAACCCGGATTCTCGGCAAGCTTCTCCTCGCCGTCCACAAACCCAAGTCACCGCTCACGCTTCAGTCGCGCCGGCACTTGCATTTCATCGTAGCTCGGATATAGTGCGGGTTTCCCGATGCCGCATCCCGAGAAGAAAGTGCGAACGTGTTTCGATCGATATTGTATATGATGGGTCTTGCGGCGGCCTTGTGTTTGCTGCAAGGCTGTGCCGATCCGTCGGCCGAACAGTTGCTCACCCTGGCAACGACCACCAGCACGGACAACTCCGGACTGCTGGCGAAGATCCACCCTGATTTCAAGCAACAGACGGGCATCCGCATCAAGGTGATCGCCAAAGGCACCGGTGCCGCGTTGCAGCTTGCCCGGGACGGCAACGCCGACGTGGTGCTGGTCCACGCCCGGGCGCACGAGGACAAGTTCGTCGCCGACGGTTTCGGCGTGATGCGGCGCGACGTTATGCACAACGATTTCGTGATCGTCGGCCCCGCCGCCGACCCGGCCCGTGTGAAGGACGCCACGACGGCGGCCGACGCGTTGAGACGTATCGCCGACGGCTCGCATCTGCTGATCTCCCGCGGCGACGGCTCGGGGACCCATATCAAGGAACAAGCCGTCTGGCAGCAGACCGGCTTGACGCTGAAAACCGAGACGCGGCGCATCATCGCCAAGGGCAAGCAGAAGGAAGTCACCTCGGTACGACCGCCCGGGACCTGGTACCTGTCGATCGGGCAAGGGATGGGCGAAACGCTCGTCATGGCAACGGAGAAACGGGCCTACACCCTGGTCGACCGGGGGACCTATTACGCGTTCGCCTTAGCCACGCCGGCCAAGACCGACCTGGTGATCCTCAGCCAACGCGACGAGGCGCTTCACAATCCTTATGGCGTAATCGCAGTCAATCCAAAAACTCACGCCCACGCGAACTTCGATGCCGCAAAAAAGTACATCGAGTGGATCACCTCGCCAAAGGTGCAGAAGATGATCGGCGAGTATCGCATCGGCGGCAAGATCCTCTTCCACCCCAACTGAGATCCCTCCGCAAGGTTCTACTCCACCCATCGGTCGTTTCCCCCCGACGCAGTCGCGGGGCGTTTCAGGTCGCCACCCACTCACCACTCACCACTATCCACTACCCGCTCCCTCCCATGCCCGACGCCCTGCGCAACGCCTTGCACCTCATCTTCTCGCTGGACGAGGGCGTGCTGCAATACGCCGGGCGGTCGCTCTTGATCGCCATGGCGGCCACGCTGGCGGCCAGCCTGATCGGCGTGCCCTTGGGGATGATCCTTGCCGAGCGCGACTTCCGTGGCAAACGGGCCGTCGTCACCGTGTTGAACACGCTGCTGGCGATGCCGACGGTCGTTGTGGGGTTGCTCGTCTATTCGTTTATCAGCCGCACCGGGCCGCTGGGCGATCTGCGGCTGCTGCACACCGTACCCGGCATTATCGCCGGCGAGGTGTTCCTCATCTTGCCGATCGTCACGGCCTTCACGTTGACGGCGGTCAGCCGCACCGACCGCGACGTCCGCATCACGGCCCTGGCCCTGGGTGCCAACTCGCGACAGGTCCTCTGGACCGTCTTCTGCGAGTCGCGATTCGGCATCCTTGCCGCGGTGATCGCCGCGTTCGGCCGCGTGGTTAGCGAGGTCGGCGTGGCCACGATCCTCGGCGGCAACGTCGACGGCTTCACCCGCACCATGACCACGGCCATCGTGCTCGACCTGCAAATGGGTGAGTTCGCCTTGGCCCTGGCGATGGGACTGGTGCTGCTGACGATCTCGCTCTCGATCAACGTCCTCTTCCAATACGTGCAGGGAGGAGGAAGCGAATGACGGCACGTTTTTCGCTGCGACACGTGGTCCGGCGCTATCGAGAATCCCGCACCGGGCGGACCATTGAGGCCCTGCGCGTCCGCCAGTTCGACGTCGAGCCGGGTGAAATCGTAGCGGTCGTCGGCGGCAACGGCACGGGCAAGTCCACGTTGCTCGAAACGATGGCAATGCTGCAACGGCCCGACGAAGGACAACTCCTCCTGGATGGTCGCGACGTCTGGCGCGAAAACGCCTCGCTGGCTGCCCGGCGTCGCTGCCCGATGTTGTTGCAGCGGTCCGTGTTGTTTCGTACCACTGTGATTCGCAACGTGATGTACGGCATGAAGGTTCGCGGTCTCGGCCGGGCCGAAGTCCGGCGTCGAACCGACGAGGTCGTGCGGTTATTGCGGCTCGAGGAACTCGTCGGCCGACGTCGTCAAGAGCTTTCCGGCGGCGAACGGCGGCGCGTGGCCCTGGCGAGACTGCTCGTGTTGAAGCCGGAAACCTTGCTGCTGGACGAGCCCACCGCGCACGTCGACCGCGCCAACGAACGGATCATCGAAGACGCCATCCGGCAATTGCACTGCGACGTCGGCACGACCGTGATCCTCGCCAGCCACAACCTTCGCCAGGCCACCACGCTGGCCGGGCGAATCGTCACACTCGTCGGCGGCCGGTTGCTGCCCGGTACGTTGGATAACTTGTTTGAAGGCACGCTCGGCAGCGAAGACGGCCGTTTCGTCTTCCGCGGTCGCGACGGGCTGGTGCTGCACATTGCGCCCGAGTCGTTCGTGCTCGAAAACGGCGACACCTCGCCCCCGTTAGACGTACCCGTGCAGATCGCCGTCGACACGGGCCGCTTGGAGATCGTCGCGACGTCACAGCCGGCCGCGACGTTGCTGCGAGGACGCGTCGGCCTAGTCCGCCAGGACGACGATCGCTGCCGGCTACAGGTGCGGCTGGACACGGACGAGCGAATCTACGCAGAGATCCCGCTGTCGCAGTACAAGCAGTTCGGGTTGAACCTCGGCTCAGACGTCTGCCTCCGCCTGGCCGATCGGGCTGTACGCGTGCTGGAGGCCACACAATAACCCATTTAGCCGCCGGGCTTGCCCGGCGCGGAGTGGTTGTCGTGCGTAACGCGTCTCGCGCCGGGCAAGCCCAGCGGCTAAATGGTCACTCTGCCGTAGCCCGCTGGACACGATCCTGCCAGAAATCCCTAGCCTGGCGGTGGTATCCGAGCACTTCGCGGTGTTGCTTGGGATCGGATAGCTTGATCTGTTTGGCACGTTCGTAGACCCAATCGAGGAAGAACTGGGCCGCCTGCTTGCTGATCCGCCGACGGTCGCCGATCTCGACGTAGTAGGGGCCGGTCATGGCGAAGCGATACGTCTTAGGCAGGTCGGTGACCGCGCGAACCAGGAACCACCCGCTCTGCTGGAATCGCAGCTTGGGAAGCCGGCCGCTCTTGGAATAGTCCTCAAACGAGATCGAGTGCTCGATCCGCCCGTTCTTGATTAGTTCGAGATAGCTGATCGGTTTACGCGTCGAGAGCGTCAGGGCGATCTCGAACTCCGGCTCGGCACCTTCGTTCTCACGGAAGACGTGGCCGGGTAACTCACCCCGTACCGACGGACGCATCAACGGCCCGTTGGTTACCACCACGCGCCCGGCGCGGAGATTCTCCCACCACTTGCCGTAATCCAGCGGCCCCTTCTCATGGACGTCGTCGACATGCACGTAGACCCGATTGTACCCGACCGGATTCGGCGCCACGCCCGAGCCGCTACCGGCCGTGGGCGGAATGCGCAGCCCGGACTCGAGCAGGTTGAAGTAGATCTGTTGCGACCATCGGGCGTTACCTCGCGGCGGCGGATAGCGGAACTTGTCGCGCGGCTTGCCGTCCGCCTCGTTGTTGATCGCCGTCTTGCGGCAAAGGTGGCTGTGGGCAAGCTGGATCGAGTCGACCTGTCCATGGGCTACCAGCATCGGCAGATCCCACCAGAACGGCTTCGTCAGATCGACCCATCCGCCCGGCTCCTTGCGGACAGCCGTCGCGTAGGCAAGCGGCGGAGGATATTCGCCCGTGACCTTGCCCGGCGCCGGCAGACCGGCCCGTTTCAACGGCGCCCGCAGATTCAGCAACAACAGCTCCGTGCCGGCTCGATGATGCGCACCTGCCATCACGTGATAGCAGGAATTCTCTCCGAATCGGACTAGTGGATCTTCCGGTGGATCTTCCGGCAGCTTGCCCATGGCTGCGTCAGGCCACGTCACCACTTGGGCCACGTGAAGATCGTCGGCCTGCATCAACAGCTCGACGTCGGCTACCGGCCGCCGCACGTCCAGGTCGCCCGACCACCAGCCGTCGGCCGACATGTCGACGAACCGGCGCAGTTCGATCTGCTGGCTGTCGTCGGCGAAGTTGTCGATCTGGAAGTGTCCGCTCATCGTGGCGTATTCGGGCCCGCGTTCCACGTCGAACGTGTAGTTACCCAGCGGCAAATCGAGCGTAATCTTGCCGGGGAAGACGAAATGGTCGTGCCAGTAGGGAGCTCTTTTCGGCTTCCGCGGCCGGCCGGCAGCGTTGACCAGATGCATGCGGCAGGCGATCGGTTGGCCCGAGTCCCGGTCGACAACCACGATCTCCAGCCGCCCCGTAGCAGACCGGGCAGTCGCCGCGGCGGACAACACCAGGCACGTCAGCGCGATGCACAAGCCCTTGGCAATGCGTTGCGTTGCAAGCCGGCGTGTCATGGCGTTATCTTCCATATGCACAGGATGGGTGGCTAATGGTAGGGTGCGTGCAACGCACCACAACACCCGCCGAAGGTGCGTTGCACGCACCCTACATAACCCTAGCACGCGGCTGCCGACCTGCACAATCGCGGGCATTACGCCTTGATCGCTCCGCGCCATCCCCTACAATGGCTGAAGGGCCCGCAGGTCCGCAATATACCCCGAACCCACCCTACAGAGTGATTTGACCACAGCCGGCACGACATGAGCGAGGACTACTACAAGACCCTGAAAGTTGCCCGCAACGCTTCGCAGGCCGAAATCCAACGGTCCTATCGGGACCTGGCACGAAAACACCATCCCGACGTGAACCCCGACGACAAGACGGCCAAGCAGACGTTCCAGCGAATCCAGAAGGCCTTCGACGTGCTGAACGACCCCGAAAAGCGGGAAATGTACGACCGCTACGGTAGTTCGTTCGAGACGCGCGGTGCGGGCAGGCCCGGTGCCGGGGGTGCCTGGGGAGGTGGGCCCGGCGGGGGGGCGTTCGAGGATTTCGATTTCTCGCAGATCTTCGGCCAACAACCGGGTGGGCAACCCGCCGGTGGAGGATTCGGCGACTTCTTCAGCCAGTTTAGACGTGCCGGCGGAAGAGGACAGAGCACGGCCCCCGAGTCCCCCCGCCGCGGCCGGGATATCCGCCACGAAGTCCAAATACCGTTCAACACGTCGATCACCGGCGGCGAAGTCCAAATCACCATGCGACGCCAGACCGGTAAAACGGAATCCATCTCGGTGAAGATTCCGTCGGGCATCGAAGACGGCAAGAAGATCCGCGTCCGCGGCCAAGGAGAGCCGGGGCCCCACGGCGGCACACCCGGCGACGTCCTGATAACCGTCCGCGTGACCGCCCACCCCTGCTTCCAACGACGCGGCAACCACCTCCACGTCAAGGTGCCGATCACGCTGAGTGAGGCCGCCTTGGGGGCCAAGGTCGATCTGCCCACGCCGCAAGGAACCGTCTCGCTAACCGTGCCGCCGGGGACTTCCGGCGGTGACAAGCTCCGGGTCAAAGGCCATGGAGTCCGCCCCAAGAATGCGACGCCCGGCGACCTGTTTGCCGAAATCCAGATCGTTCTGCCC
>JABMRB010000981.1 GCA_013202865.1 Candidatus Nealsoniibacteriota bacterium
CGTTTGAGCAGGTCGGCCCCGATCTTAGGATGCCCGCCTTCCGCCTCGTGGTCGGCCGCCTTGCCGATATCGTGCAGCAGGCCGCATCGCCGCGCCAGCCTCCCATCGAGCCCGATCTCATCGGCCAGCAGTCCGGCGATGTAGGCCACTTCGATCGAATGCCGCAGCACGTTCTGGCTGTAGCTGGTGCGGAAGTGCAGCCGCCCGAGCAGGTCAACGATCCGGTTCTGCAGGCCATGTACCTCGGCCTCCTGGCAGGCCTCCTGGCCGATCTTGTGGATGTGCAGTTCCAACTCGTGCTGGGTTCCGGCAACGATTTCCTCGATCCGGCTGGGGTGGATTCGGCCGTCGGCGATCAGCTTGTTCAGCGACAACCGTGCCACCTCGCGGCGGATCGTGTCGAACGCGCTGACAATCACCACACCCGGCGTGTCGTCGATAATCACGTCCACGCCGGTCGCCTTCTCGAAGGCGCGGATATTGCGTCCCTCGCGGCCGATGATCCGGCCTTTCATTTCGTCGTTAGGGATGCCTACCGTACTGGTGGTGGTCTCGGCCGTATGGGCTGCCGCGTAACGTTGCAGCGAGGTCAGCAGCATCTCGCGGGCCTTCACGTCGCAAGTTTCGGCGATCGCCTTCTCGTGCTTGAGAATCACCGCGCCGGTTTCCTGCTGGAGTTGCTGTTCGAGGATCTCCAGCAGTCGCTCGGTGGCCTCTTCGCGGCTAAGTCCGCTGAGTTCGTGCAACGTCTGCCGCTGCAAGTCGTGCAATTGGGAAAGCTCTTCCATGCGGCGGTTGGCGTCCTGGATCCGCTCGGTCAGCTTCCGTTGCGTGCTCTCGACGATCTTCTCTTGCTTGCGGAGTTGCTCGGCCTGCTCCTCCAGGGTGTCTTGGCGTTTGTCCAGCAGCCGCTCGCGTTCGTGCAACTCGCCACGCACCTTGCGCAGCTCCTTCTCGCTATCGGCCTGCTGTTGGATCGTCAGTTCCTTGATGCCCAGCTCGGCCTCACGGCGGTGGTTGGCAACGTCCTGCTTGGCCTTGCGGACGATCTCACGGGCCTCCGATTCGGCGTCCTTGCGGCGGAGCCGATCCAGGAGCCTCGTCAGCACAAACGTCAGCACCGACGCCAGCACGGCCGTTACAACGACCGATATAGCAATTTGTATGTTACTCACGACTATTGTCCTCGCAGATCGGTATCTGAAGAGTGCTTCGTCGCCGAACACCCGGGTCCGGGACGTGTGATCCGAGAGGAGGCCCTGCCAAGCGTCATCGCCAGCAGGTGCCGTGAGGAATCAGAAGCCAGCCGCGCAGCTCACCCCCCAAAAGGGGACGGAAGCTTCGACGGGTCTGTATTACTGCACGGGGCCAGGATATGCCCCTGCAAGACGTGATCGGTCTGGACCGGACAAAACGAGCGAACCCCGCCGCCGGGGCGGGACACCCAAACACCCACCGGCGTTAAACCGGGTGGGCGCACAAATCTATCCAGTACAGAACGAACTTGCATCCATCCAACGCCTGGGAATATCGGGTGGGAGAACGTACGCACTGCCGGGGCACGAACGCCCCGAACTGGCACGTCGGCCAACCGTGTCCGCAACCTCCGGACACCGGCCGGCAAAACGCCGAAAAGCCACCGCAAGATGACCATCAAAAGCTGCATTGTCTGATTCAATCCCAAAACGCCGGGTGGTTCTTGCTGCCAAATACAGAGCCGGTCGAAAACTCGCTTCAAACCGCTCGTGGGCTTCGACTCCCTCTCGGGCCACCGAAGGCACTCATCATCTAGTTGTTGTCATACTATTGCAATCTTATCAGAGTCCCAGGAAACTGCAACTGGTAATCAGCCCGACAACGAGATAACTCCATTAGGCGGAAGAGGTTACAGCGATCTGCCGGAAGATGGGGGGGATTGGGAAGGATATGTGGCAACTCGCACCCCATTCTCGTCGGAATCGCGCATGCGTCGAGAACAGACCCCCCCGGTGGACGGGTGCCGGGCGACTTCACGTTCTTGTAGGCTTCAACATTATGTCAGAAGGTTCTACGCCCATGGGCCAACCACATCCGTTTGAAATCGAGCTGGCTGAGGCTTGGCCTGCGGCAGCCTGGCAGGACGTGACTGTTCTACTGGCCGTGTCGGGCGGGGCCGACAGTGTGGCCATGCTGCGGGCGATCTGCGCGTTGAAGACCGGCGGCGAGGGGACGTTGCACGTGGCCCATTTCAACCACCGACTCCGTGGCGAGGAATCGGAGGCCGACGAGGCGTTCGTCGTGGATCTGTGCAGACGGTTCGATTTGCAATGCTGCCTTGGATCTGCGGACCCACAGCCGCCCCTCGCTGAGGGGGGCGACGGCGTCGAGGCGGCAGCCCGGGCGGCCCGATACGAGTTCCTCCGCCAGACTGCCGAGGATCGCGGGGCCCGGTACGTTGTCACGGCCCATTCGGCCGACGATCAGGTCGAGACGATCCTGCACCGAATCGTCCGGGGCACGGGCATCGGCGGTCTGGCGGGCATGCGGCGTGCCCGGCCACTGGGCTCTGCTGCGTCGCTGATTCGGCCGCTGTTGGGTTTCCGGCGTGGCCGATTGGTTACCTATCTGGACGACCTCGGGCAGCCTTACCGCCGCGATTCGACCAACACGGACGTCCGGTTCACGCGGAACCGCATCCGGCACGAGTTGCTGCCGCAATTGGCCGAGCAATTCAACGCCGGCGTGGCCGACGCCCTGTTGCGCCTGGGCGGCCTGGCGGGCGAAGTGCAGACGGTCGTCGACTGGCTGGTCGACCGGCTGGTCGAGCGGTGTGTTGTCGACGAAGGTGTCGACGCGATACGTCTGGAA
This sequence comes from Candidatus Nealsoniibacteriota bacterium, assembly GCA_013202865.1. GTDB lineage: Bacteria > Planctomycetota > Planctomycetia > Pirellulales > Thermoguttaceae > JABMRB01. Next base: position 2,848 of record JABMRB010000981.1, read on the forward strand.
ACGTACGCCTTGGCAGCGGAGCACCGTTACCTGGTCCGCGAGTTGTTCATCGCCGTCTGGCGGCGACAGGACTGGCCGATGCAGGCGATGGGATTCGCCCAATGGGACCTGCTGGCCGAAATGGCTGCGGCACCTGCCACCGTGGTTTCGGACCGGTCATCGAAGCAGACGCTGCCGGGCAACGTCGTGGCCGAACCGGGGGAAGGCTGCGTGCGGCTGGTCCGTCTGAGCAAATAAGCCGCTTGCGGGTTCGCAACGGTTGATTGCTACGTTCGATCCTTCCACCACCGGCGAAGAACGTGAGCCAGAAACAATGGGTTCCCGAGCAGGTAGCGTTTGGCCTTGTCGCACGGTTGTTGGCCCAGCCGCCAGATCCATTCGTGGCCCAGCCGACGGAGCCACTTGGGGGCTCGGCTGACGTTTTCGGTCCAGTAGTCGAATAGGCCGCCAACGGCCATACAGGCGGGCACGTTGAGCATGTGGCGGTGGCGGTGGATCCAGCGTTCTTGGATGGGATTGCCCATGCCGACCAACAGCAGATCCGGTCGGGCCTGGTTGATTTGCCGGACCACCTCGGCAGATTCGGCCGGATCGGCCAGGTAGCCGTGGTGCAAGCCGGCTTGGGTCCAACCCGCAAACGTCCGTGCCGAGTAGTCCGCAGTGCGACGGATCGTCTCGCGATCGGCACCCAGGAGGAAATACCGATATCCGCGACCGGCGGTGGCGTGGAAGAACTCGGGGGTCAGATCCGTCCCGCAGAGGTTCTCGCGGACGCGAATCCCCTGCAGCCTGGCCGCCCAGCGGACACCCGTGCCGTCGGCGAAGACGTAATCGGCCGCGTTGAGGACGTCGCGAAACTGCGGATCGGCAACCGCCAGATTGAGCGTGTGTGCGTTGACGTAATAGACGCAGCCGGTGCGGTCGCCTGCAACTGCGGAGTCACGACAGCGGCGGATGAGTTCTTCGAGAAGTTCGACGGCCCGGCGCCGGGTAACGTCGGTGATCCGGACGCCCAACACGGAGAAGACCCGGTCGGGCGTCAGAGGCACGGGCACGTCGGCCGGCTGATCGAGCGTGGCGATGGGCGTTTGGGCGTGTTCGGACATGGCGATTGAAACTCCGTCACCCTGGCTGCGTCGGCCGGTACTACAACTCAAGGTCGACGCGTTGCCGGGGGGAGGCCGGTTTTCAGTTTTCAGTTCTCAGTTTTCAGACCATGATCTTGGGCTATGCACCGGGGAAACAGCAGATTCGCTCATCGTGATCTGTCTGCGTACGAACGTGTCGAGATCGTCCAAGACAAACACTGAAAACTGAAAACTGACAACTGATAACCTTTCTACGTAAGCACCGGACGTTACGGTGCGTTGCACGCACCCTACCTCAATAGGCCCCGCGGCCGAAGATCACGCAGGCGGGCGTACGCAATAGTAGCTCAAGATCGGTCTTCATGCTCTGTTTTCGCAGGTAGCCCAGGTCGAGCCGCATCCAGTCCTCGAAGCCGATTTCGCTACGGCCGCTGACCTGCCACAGGCAAGTCAAGCCCGGCTTGACCGCCAGCCGCTGCCGCTGCCAAGGCTGGAACCCGGCCGTTTCCCGCACCGGCAACGGGCGGGGGCCGACCAGCGACATCTGGCCCAGCAGCACGTGCAACAACTGCGGCGTCTCGTCGAGGCTCGATTTCCGCAGCAGCTTGCCGAGCCGGGTGATTCGCGGGTCGCGGCGGTTCTTGAAGATCGGGCCGTCCTTCTCGTTGGCGACCTCGTGCTGCCGCCGGTCGGCGTCGATTGCCATGGTGCGAAATTTCAACATCCGAAACGGCCGCCCGCAATAGCCGCTACGCTGCTGCGAGAACAACGGCTTACCCCGCGTGGTGACCAGCAGAACGAGGAAAACGCCCAGCATAACCGGCCCAAACGCGATCAGCAGGCCCAGGCTGCCAACGATGTCGAATGCCCGTTTTGCAGCGCGATATCCGAGCGAGACATTGCCGTCAGGACGGACCAGCGGACGCCCCTGCTGCAAACGCTGCTCGGCCAGCGAGATCAGCCGCTCGGGCGCCTTGCGAATCCGGCGGTGGATGACCGGGGCAACCTTGGAAGGTGCGTTTGAAAGCATGTCGACAGGGGTTCGCTCAGCAGTTGCCGTGGCCATGGAGGTGCTCGATCGGGTGCTCGTGATGTTGTCGCCGAGGATGTCGCGTCTGATCGATCCCAACAGAAGCAAACCGTGCGCCGCGGGGATTTGTCCAGGCAAGGCTTCGACGGACAGGTGCTAACGTGAGACGTACCAACCACTTACATCGCTCGTGTCCGCGGCCGTGCTGAAGCCGCCATTTGCGAGAATCGGTGCGATGTTGCCAGATATCAACGTCGTGTCGCCAAACGGAGAAACGGTAGCCGAGTTCGCGATGAGCCATTATTGCACCGCCTTTACACTTGGAAAGCACTGCCGCAGCTCGGCCGAGGCGACCATTAAGTCGGCTTGAAATAAGGAGTTACGTCGATTATAATCAGCTCAGAA
>JABMRB010000982.1 GCA_013202865.1 Candidatus Nealsoniibacteriota bacterium
ACGCCGCCCAGCCTTTGGGCAGCGGCAGCGCTTCGATGGAGCCCACAGAAGATTCGTCGCACATGGTGCGGCCCGAAGATGGTAGAGAAACCGCTCATTGTACCGGTTCCGTCTCCCGCTGAACAGCGAGTCTCCAGCGGAGGATCGTGTCGGGCGTGACGATCGTGGCAATCTCCAACAACATTTTTCGGTCGAGCAAACTACCTGATCGTCGGCAGTGAAATCGAGGCCTTGGCCTGTTGTTCGGCGGCTCGGCGCAGCGCCGCGTCGCGCTTCCGGCGGGCGTTGTCTTCGGGGTTGGAGGCGAAAATCGCGCCCAGCGGCGTGGAGTTCACCAGTCCGCACACCGGCGCAAGCAGGCCACCGCCCAGGTCCTCGATCCCGTGCTTCGCGTTGACCGCGAGGTTTCGAGTGTTCTCCACGCCGCTGCGGGTCAGCCGGGGAATGCCCGACTGCTGTGCCATGGCGCCGACGCCCTTGGTCGCGCCGGTGGCCACTTGCGTGGCCATTCGGGTAACCGGCACCCTGTTGCGATAGGTAACCTTCGGTGTGCCCCACATCCCAAACGAAACGGTGATCCCGTTGCGGCCGTAGTCGTACTCGATCTTCCGGCCGGTGTAGCGGACCACCGGGGCGCCGGGCAACATCTGCACGGGGATATAGCAGCGCTCGCCGGTGCGGGGGTCGTTGACGACCACGATCGAAGGCCCGCCGGGCAGCATCGGGCCCTGGAACGAGCGGTCGCCCGTGTAGTAATAGCGATGGACGAGCACCACGGGCGGGATGTCCACAATGGCTCCACCACGGCCGTCGTTTCTGACGACAATGGCCGGGTTGCCCTGCGGGTCGACGTTGGGATCGAGTACGGCGATCTCCAGCGTCGGCGGCACCGGAGTCGGTGGGGCCGCCGCTGCGGACGTGCTCAACATCGCCAACGCAGCCACACATTCCCAACAAACCACTCCCGGCGTGCGAATCTTGTGGAACATTTCAAGTCTCCTTCTGCAGTGGATTTCGTGGCGTAGGCGGCTCGCCTGCACAATGCCACAAGGGGCCAGCCTGTGGCCACGACCTCTTCAACCGGCTGCTAGCGGTAGTAGAAGAAATCGATTTCCACGCGGTCGATCAACTCGCGTAGATCCTTGTCGCTGTTGATGTAGCCTTGTTTCCAATAGTGACGGGTGTGGCCTTGCTGCACCCAGAACTCCGCCGGCTCGAGGGTCAGCAGCACCGGTTTTCCCGCGGTGGCTGCGGCAGGGACCTCGCTGCCGGCGGAAGCGCCGTAACAGCGGGCCGCCACCACGAACTCGTTGCGTTTCAGATGCGCCGTGTGCAGTCCGTCGGGCGTCACGGCCGGCCCGGGCTGGCCGTCGTCGGTCTGCGGGTTCTGGTCCGCGTCGAGGCTCAGCACCCAAACGCCGTTGCTGTGGATCTGCAGCTCGATGCTGGAGATCGAGCAGTGGTCGACCGTCAGCTTCGTCGGCGTGAACTGGAACCGCTTGATCTTCTTGGCATTCGCCTTGTCGGGCATGAACAGCGGCGGCCTGCTGGTGGCCATTGCCGACCGGCTGCGGGGCCGGTATTGATAATCGCGGGCGGGAATCCCGCACCGGCAACACGGCCGCGTGGTGTAGCTGCGGATACCGGCCAGCGCCGCGCCGGTGAAGCCGACCGCGATCAGTCCGAGCAGCCAATACCGTTTCATCGCCATGGTTCGTCTCCCAAGTGATCGGCGTCTTGCGTGGTACGACAGGGGTGGGCTAACGCAGGTCGTTCTTGAAGTTGATCTTCATCGACGACGACATCGGGGCCGGCATCGGGGCCGGCGGCGGCTCGGGGGGTGACTGGGCCGGGTAGGGTTCGATGATCGTACCCGGCGGCAACGCCGGCCCTTCGCGGCCGGGCGTACCCAATGGCAGCATCGGCCGGTTGCGTCCGGGTAGCAGGCGGGAACCTTCCTTCGACTGGCCCGGAATAAACTGCTGCTGCGGTTGCGTCCGGCGGGGCTGGTAGCCTTCCTGCATGCGGCTGTCGCGATAGTCGAGCCCGGGCCCGCGGTAGCCGTTGGGATGGACCGCGGGGATCGACTCCTGCGAGCGATACAGATCGGCCCGTCGGTCGGCCTCGGGGATCCGCAGGAACTCGTCGACCTTGCCGGTCGAGTAGTCGTAGACCCGGTTCTGCAACACGCGGCGGCGGTTGCGGACGATGAACTCCTGGTTCGACATCCGTAGCGGATCGAGATCGGCCACGGCCGTGGCCCAACGCAGTCCCATCAGGTCGAACAGCGTCGGATAGATCGTTGCCTGGGCCAGGATCAGGTTCTCCTGTAGCGACGACTCCTGCTGCGGCAGCGGATGGAACAGCACACCCGCGATGGGGATGTCCTCCAGCAGCGGCACACCGCGGCTGGTCCGCGACGTCTTCAACGCCACTTGATATCGGCTCACCTCCCGCAGTTCGTAGTTGCTAAGCTGCACGTCGGTGTCGATGAAGTGTCGCTTGACGCGGCCAAGGTGTTTTTCGTCGGCGCGGACCGGCTCGCGGACGTTGGTCGTATACATGTATTTGAACTGGAAGACCACGGCCTGGCCGTCCGGTTGGATCACCGGGCGGATCTCGTATCCTGTGCCCGTCTCGTACTTGTAGATCGCCGGATCGGGGATCAGCGCCTCCATAGCGGAGCCGAACTTCGCCTGCCCGGGCCCATTCTGGCTGAGCAACTCTTCCCCCGTCGAGGTGCTCAGCCCGGGCAGCACGTTGCGTACCGAGCCGTACCCACCGCCGGCGCCCGCGGCCAGTGACGAGGTCGGCTGACCGGCGTTGAGGCTGGCCATCGCGAGGAAGCTTGGGTCGTTGGCCAGGGCGCCGACGTCCTTCATCATCGCCAAGGCTCCACCTACGGCCTCGTTCATCAGGGGGGCCCGTTTGGGCAGATCGAACTCCATGGTAGCCTGCGGCGAGACCTTGGCGAACGCCCGATTATTGGCCAGGATACCGGTCGTCTCGATCGCCGCGAGGTTCACGTCCCAAGACCGGCTCGCCTCGCGCACACCGCGAAACGACGGACCGTAGAACTGCGTATTGAGATCACTTTCCAGCGCCGTGGCCAGGCGTTTGATGTAGTTGTCGATGTTGGCCGTGTGCGCCCGGGTGCCTTCGAGTAGCTCGATGTGCTTCTCCTCCATCTCGTCGATGAGCATGTCGAGGAATTTCTTGTGGTCCAGCGGGCGGCGGGATTCAGTAGCCTTACTACGAGCAAGAGTTAGGTCCAAGGCGAGCGGAAGTAGTTGTCTGAACCCGGATTCCCCATCCCGAACAAACACCTCTGCCTTCGCCTTCAGTGCCTCGTCTTCTATGTCATCGAGCATCGCCTTGAGCTTGTCTCGGAATGCGACCCATCGTTGATAGACTTGTTCCGCGTCAACTGATGGTTCCTTCAGCGATTCCACCAATGCGTCTCCCAGTCCACGCAGCAGATCATACACGCGCAAGACTTCGGCGTTTGGCCCCCTCGCGAATTTGAAGTATTGCACAAGATGGATGTGATTCAACAGCTTGAACGCGGGATCTCTGTCATCCTCCATCGACTTCTTGAGTTTGTTCAATGTCGAAGTGGCTCGCTCCCACTCATGGGCGTGCTTCGTGTAGCGATACTTTGCCAGTTCACGATGCAGATCCTCGGCGACTTGCACCATTTCCGCAAACTCTTGGGCCCAGCGCTCCTGCTCACGCGGGACGATTGGCTTCCAATACGGCACTGCCCCGTCTTTCGTATATTGCCATTCGCTCTTGCGTCCTTGGCTCGTAACTGTGTACGTGCCCTCGGCAACCTTCAACAAGTCGAGAAGACTCTCACCATCGTCAGTCGACGCTGCGAGACGCTTGATCGTTGTCAGAATCGCTTGAATCTTTGGTTCGTAACCACTGCGGTACTTGGAGATCTCCTCATTTGCGCTACCAACTGCCGCCAAGAAGTCGGCAAGACTCGTGAAGATCACCACTCGTTGCTTTGAGATGGCTTCGGCAGCGTCTTTCAGCGCCGTCTCGGCCTGTTCCTCTTTGACGCGTGCGCCCTCCAACTGCTGACGATAGTTGCCGTTGCGCTCTTCAATCACCGCCCGCTCCATAATCCGCTGCTTCAACTCCATCTCCGTAACCAACCGTCCCTTAAATATCTGCGCCAACCGGATGAACTCGCGTTGGATCGGCGTCATCGTGTCGTCGTGGCCCGTGTATTGCTGGTTGAAGAAGCCGTGGAGCGACTGGAAGCGGGCGTTCTGGGCCATTAGGACGAACTTCTCGCGGCAGAAACGATTCTTGGCGGGGTAGATGCCGGACTCCAGGTAGTTCTGCTCGGCCGCGGGCAACTCGCAGGCCAACATCTGCTGGAACTCCTGGAGGATCTGCAGCCGCGTGCTGTTCTTAGCCAACGCCATCACGAACAACGCCGACGATAGACTGGTCGTGTCCATCGAGTGCAGCGAGAGCAGCTTGTTGCCCGTCTTGAGGAACTCGGAGTCCATCGCCCGCAATTCCTCGATGAAGTCGCGGCCGAAGAAGGCGTGCAGGTATCGTTCGTCACGGATGTCCTGCGAGCCGAAAGCCTCGCCTTCGAAGGCCTGCATCGCCCGCTCCGCGGCCACCTTGATAATCGCCTTGCGAAGGATCTCGATCGACTGGGCCGTGAGGAACCGCGATTGGTCGATATGCCGTTGAACCTTGTCGCCGACCTTCTCCATCCGGTCGCCGTGCTCGCCGTTGATCTGCACGGTATGCACGTTGATCCGGACCTGTCCCACGGGCGAGTCCATCTGGTTGATCATCCGCCGAATGATGTTGATTCCCTTAATCGGCCCGCGGAGTTGGATTAGCCCCTCGCCGATAACGGAGACGGAAACCTGCTCGACCGGGTCGTCGGAGTTGGGTACGCCAGCGGCAAAGGTATCCGGGTCGGCGCGTCCGGCGGCCGACTCGCGCAGGAATTGATTCTTGCGGGCGCGCTGTTCCTGTCCGTCCAGTTGTTGCGTGAGCCCGTTAAGGCGGACTTCCTCGTTGCGGAGTGCCTGGACCTGCTGGCGTAGCGATCTCGCACGAGTGGCCAGCGAATCGGCGACATTCTGAAGGACTTTTGAGTTTTCGTCCGGTTGGGGAGTCGGTTCGGCACCTCCCTCGCCGCTTGTTTCCTGAGGTTGGTTGCCGATTTCCTGGAAGACCCGGGTCAACTCCTGTTCGGTGGCAGCCAGTTCGTGTTCTGCATATCGCGTTCGTTGTGCGGCGGCAATCGCATTTCTTTCGGCGTCCTGCCGGGCAGCGGTCGCCTGTTCCGCCTCAGTGCGCGCCCTGTCGGCCAATTGCTGTTGCATGTCCACGGCAGCCCGGTTATGCGATCTGGCCGTGCGATTTATGAGCTGCGCGATCCTATGAGCGTCGCGAAAATAGTACAATCTAGCAACGCGGGTTTCGACGTGGTCGGAGGGATTGAAACCATCCGGCACATCCCGGGGCTCGGTGTATTCGCGGTAGCGCACGTGGTGCCCCGCAGGGCCCGAGATCCCCGGCCGGACGCTCGGTACGTCACCCCCGACGGGCTTGTAGATTTCCGTTTTGTACTCGCCTTCCATCTTGTTGCCGTAAAGATCCTCGATGCCTTCAATGGCTAATTCATACGTTCCGGGCGTCATGCCGGTTACCGTCAGAACCACGGCCTCGGCCGCCCGGTTGAAGTTGGCCTTAGTTACGGTCGGGTTACCCGGCCCGGTTAGTGAATACTTGCCGGGTTCGACCGTATCCCTCTTCACTTCGGTCGTGCTAAGCAGTACGGTGATGCGGTCGGTTCCCCGCGTGAAGATGAGGCCACTCTTGTCAACTCCTCTGACGTACGGTCGCTCTGTAGCGATTTTCACGCGAATGTACTCAGAGTTCGTGTTGCTTGGTTTGCCCGTGGTCTCATCTAATGCACACGAATAGTACACGTATTCCTTGTCGCGCGGTACTGACACCTTGACGCGCCAAACCCCATCAGCCCCCACAGCCGACTTGCCAACGGGCACGGACTCCAGGTGCTGGAACAGTCCGACCTGATGCCCCTCAGTCTGGGTCGCTTTTCCCGTGATCTCGAAGACTCGCTTGTTGACGTACCAAACGTCGTCGTGTTTATTGCCACCCGTCACTGCCAGATCCGTTGGAGTAGTCGGCGCGGTGGCGCCCAAGGCCATTACGGCCAGCGGCGCGAGGTACGTGGCGGGTTGCAGGCTGGTGCATTCGGCAGCGTAGCCTCCTGCGGAACAGGCCTGTTCCACCGGCGGCAGGCGGACAACTTGCGAGGACGCTACGGCCGGTTGCTGCTGGGCAGGCAGCGGGTGAGGCGGCACGCCATTGAATGACGTGTTGCCCGGGGGGGTTTGGATGACGCCGTAGCAGGCTGCCGCGGTCACCAGAGCGAGTGCTGCCAGTCGTGCCAATCCGTTCATGGCGTTGATCCTTGTAGTGAACCGTCTCTGCGCGATAGTCCCCCCGGCACATCCTGTACAATCGTCAGAAGTACGTCGGGCGGAACAACCGGTAGGTTTTTGCCCACTTCCTCAACGAACTCATGCCAACTACCGGGCCAATTGTATTCTCGCAGCGACGCCCAATCCCGCTTGGTCAGCTTTCGCTTCCAGCCCCGCTTGGCCAACTGCTCAAGCGTCTTGGCCGCGATTCCGTCCAGGTCAGCCGGATGCTCACGAAGGGGCGGCAGCACGATCCGCAACGTGGCCAACCGGTGGAATAGGTCCGCACGGAATCCACTACTGCGGATCATGGCTGGCAGATCGCGGTTGGTGGCCGAGACGACCAGCACATCCACGTTGGTGATCGCCCGATCGGCACCCTCGGGCACCACGGCCTTCTCTTCGAGAACCCGCAGCAGCTTGGCCTGCACTTCCAATGGTAATTCGCCCACCTCATCGAGAAACAGCGTCCCGCCCGACGCCTCGACGAACGCACCCTTTCGGTCGGCCACAGCACCGGTAAACGCCCCTTTCACGTGCCCGAACAGGGCCGTATTGGCCAAACCGACGTTGCCGGTGAACCGGGCACAATTGATCGTCACCAACGGCTCGGTCGCCCGGCGGCTTCGCTCGTGGATCAGGTTGGCCACGAGTTCCTTGCCCGTGCCCGACTCGCCGCCGATGAAGACCGGTTCCTCGGCGGCCGCACACTTGCGGATCAGGTCGCGGACCTTCCGCAGTTGTGGTGACCGGCCTTCCAAGACGTACCGCATGCCGGTCCGGCCAAACAGTTCGACCAGGCGCTGATCGTCGGCATTGAACTGCATGCTGGCCAGTTTGTGGATCGTTGCCACGTAGCGGTCCCGGTCATTGAACTTGAAATACTCGGCGGCCGAGGCGGCGATCAACTCCAGCCAATGGTCGTCCACCTCCGGCAGCTTCTTCGGCGGGTTTTCGATGTTCGGATCGTGGCAGGCCAAGTCCGTCAGAAACTGGGCATTCGGCTTATCATCGAGCTTCAACTTCTTGCAGACGGCCTCCGTGTTGCTTGACAGATCGGAGAATTCGGGCGAACAGACCTCGGCAAAGCGCTCCGCATCCAGATAGCCGCGTCCGCAGTACCAGACCACCGAAACGCCCTTCTTCTTCAATTGACGGGCGGACCTGACGACCTCGTCCCAGTCCCCGTGAACCCCGAGCCCGCAGACGTGGATCTCGCCCGGCGGCTGACGAACGGCGGCAAGCTCGCCGAGTGTTCGGCCGACCCGCTGGGCACTCGTGATGTGGATCTCGGC
>JABMRB010000983.1 GCA_013202865.1 Candidatus Nealsoniibacteriota bacterium
ACCGAATGTTGTAGCATTCACCGTGTTTTCGCGCAAAGCCTTCAAATCTTCAACCCCACCCGCGAGCGAATTTCCCGACTTTTTTCGAGATCAAAAACTTTCCTGACAGACACTAGCTCGACGTGTAGTCTTTATCGAAGGGCAGGTCGAAGAAGGTGTCCGTGGTCTTGTTCGCTACCTTTTTCCCGTCGGGCCGCCAACCGTAAAGCTTGTCACTCACCGAGTGCCCGCGGTATCGCGCCTGGTTGAAGGGGAGGCCTGCGAAATCGATGTGGTAGGAGAATTGGCAGTCGGTGTCTTCCTCAATGAGCACGGACGGTTGTCCGGCCTGCACCTCAATGCGGCAAGTGTACTTGCCCGGTCCGGCGGGGCAGACCACGGTGTTGCCGTAGTTGTATTGCGCACGGTCCAACTCGTAGATCAACTCGGCAACTGTCTTCAGCGGGCCGGCCTCCACCAAAGTCGTGGTGAGCCTCTTCACCCGCGTGCCCGGGGTAAAGAGGATGGCGCTGGGACCGGTGGCCGTCCACCGGCCGTCGGCCAGCCGCACGCCCTGCACCGGGGCGGGCGGGCGCAGCGGGTCGGTGGGGACCTGGGAGGCCGCCATGCGCACCCCCAGCCGGTCATTGACGATCTCCCAGATCTTCGCATCCGCGTGCAGCGTGGCCCTCACGCCGGGAGCGGGTCTGGGTTCGCGGCCGCGCTTCAGCGTCCACGTCCACTCGATAAGCATCTCGTGCAGACCGTGCCCCGGTGTGAGCAGTTCGATCGGCTCGCCGCCGCGCGTGGCGCTCAGGCGGAAGCGGTCGGCGGTGGCGCCCTCGACGAAGTAAGTGGCCCCCGGCCGCAACGGCCGCGGCAGTTCCCCACGGGTGCGGAAGCGTACCGGGACGCCGTCGGGCAACCCGTGCGCGTGAGCGTAGAACTGGTTCGTGGCCCGGTCGGCGACCAGCGCCTGCGACAGGAGCCCGGCGTTCTGGCCGGCCTTGGTAATAGGGATGGTCGGACCGCCAGGCATGGCCGAGAGGCCGATGAAGTAGAAGCCCCAACCCTGCACCGCGCGGAACTCCAGCCTGGTCACGTAATAGTCCGTGTCCCGTGACAGCCCTTCCGGTAGCGTCGTGCCATCCACCTGGACAACGTCGCCGGACGTGAAGAATGGGCCATCCGTGGAGAGGCATTTCTTCACGCCGGCGGTGTCGAACTTCCAATTCCTCGCCTGCGACTGGCCGGTGTCACCCAGCCCGCGCCGCACCGCCATGCGTGAGGCCGGCAGCCTCGTGCGGACAGCGAGTTGCTTACCGCCGCCTAGCACCTGATAGGGCACTTCAACGCCGGTGGGCCCCAGCAGGTAGCACTTAGCCGGATCGACGGGTGCGGACAGGTCGAAGGCAACAATCTGATCGGGATGCTGCACACCGAAGGTTTCCTGCAACGTGAAAGTCGCCACCACGTCTTTCGGTTTCGGCGTTTGGGCGAACGCCTCGCTGGGGAGCAGGATCGGCAGACAGCCACCCGAGATGCTCGCGGTCGCCACAATCAACACCGCGATTCTCAGTCTCTGATTGACCATGATTGCTCCTCGATAACCTGTGGATTCCGTACACACCTCGCCGAAGACCGGCACCGATGCTCCCCGCTATCGTACAGTCGTTGGGAGCATTGCTCAAGTCGGCGATTCGCCCGAATAACCTCCAAGGGCTTCACACGGTCGTTCAAGTCGCTTAGAACCGGCTAGGTTTGCCGCTGCCGTGAACTTGTGACGCCACGTTCTTCCTCACTCTGCGCGCCAGCGAGGGCGAGGCGATGGGTACGTTCGGACCACAGAAGTTGATCGTTGACCTGCCGGTACACCCGAGTTTGGCTTCAACTTCGATCCGAGCCATTTGATCTGGCAGGGGAATCACCCTTCGCTCTACCCCGCTTTCACCAGTGCGTCACGCAACCAGTCCGGCGGGCCTCCGGGCCGGGTAAGCCAAGAGTTTCGCAGTACAGGCAGCAACTCGACGGCTTCTCAGATGTCCTTCGCAGCCCAACGGTTATCCTCGGCCCAGCCGAAGAACGCC
>JABMRB010000102.1 GCA_013202865.1 Candidatus Nealsoniibacteriota bacterium
CCCTATCACCGCGAAGGACGAGAACGGCTCGATGTGAAGATGACGCCGATGATCGACGTCATCTTTCTGCTGTTGATCTTTTTCGTCTGCACGGCCAGCTTCCGGGCGGCGGAGGAGGTGTTGCCCGCGCAGATGCCCACCTCCGGCACGATCGCCGCGGACGTGGAGATTCCGGAGAACGTGGACGACCTCGGAGAGATCGTCGTCAAGATCCTCTGGCGCCGCGTCGACGGCAAGTGGAACCCCCGCTGGGAGATCGACGGCCGCCGGTACGAGGACCTCGCAGACGTCGCCGACGTGCTTCGCGCGATCCGAGAGGTCAAAGCCGACCTGCCGGTCATCCTCGACGTTGAGCCACCCGTACCCATGGAACACGTAATCGACGTCCACGACCTCTGCCTGAGAGTCGGCCTGGAACAAATTCAATTCGCCGCCTCACCGCAGAAGTAGTGAATAGTGGATAGTGGATAGTGAGTAGTGGATAGTGAGTAGTGAATAGTGGATAGTGGATAGTGAGCAGTGAGAAACCTCATAGATCACAGATCAAAGCTCATAGCTCATAGCTCAAAGCCAACACCCAAGAAATGAATCGGGAAGTTATTCCTGCACGAGAACTGAGTCTCCCCCCAACCTCGAATGAACTTTCTCCCTCTACTATTAAGCTCGATCCTGCTCGCTGCACCGCCGGCGACCGCGGCCGACGAAATGTCGCCCGACCAGCGGTTCCTGGCCGGGTTGCGGCAGCGAGGGCTCTTCTCGCTGGCGGAGAGATACTGCATCGACCGGCTGGCTCGCGAGAACCTCACCGAGCAACAACGGGCCGAACTGACGATCCAATGGGCGCGAACCCTGGCCGCCACGGCCGTCAACTCACCGCCGCAATCGCGAGGGGCCGTCTGGCAACGCGCACTGGCGGTGACCGAGAACTTCGCCGAGCAGCACCCGCAGAACCCCCGGCTGTTGCTGGTCCGGCTGCAAGGTGCTTTGGGGTTGTTGGACCGCGGCGAGCTCGCCCGGCAGGAATCCCAAATGGTGGCCGACCGGGGCGAAGTGATCGAGGAGGCTCGAAAGTTCCTTGCCGCGGCCGTGAGCCGGTTGGACAAGTTGGCCGGGGAGGTGGAGATCGAACTTCGGCGGCGGAGCCTTGCCGGGCGCGACGAGCCGGGAAAACTGAGCGCCTACCAATTGGCCTCGATCGCGAAGAACATCCAGTACCAGCACGCCCGGGCCTGCCGCAATCAGGCCCAGTGCTATGCGGCCGAGAGTCCCGATCGGGTCCATGCACTGAACCGGGCCGTCGAATTGCTGCAACCGCTGGCCGGGCTCGACCCGCGGCATCCGCTGGCCCACAAAAGCCACGTCGACCTGATCCGCACCCGCCGACTGCTGGGCGATCTCGACGTTGCGAGACAACTGCTACAGTCGCTCGTGCAGCAGGAACTGCCCGCGCCCGTAATGCTTCGCGCCCGGGCCGAGCAGATCCGCCTCGAACTGGCGGCCGGGCGGTTACCCGATGCGATCTCCGTGATCGTCCGACCGCGGCAGGACGCCGCAGCCGTCTCGGCCGAGTTCGACGACGCTTGCCTCGATGTCTATCTGACCGCGTGGCGTGCGGCCGTCGACGCCAAAGACAAAGCCGGCGCCGCACAGTGGCAGCAGCAGGCCACCCGCATGGTCCGCCGGATCGATGCCGAGCACGGTCCCTACTGGGCACGACGCGCCGAGATGCGGTTGGCCGGCTACGTCCGCGGTGCGGCCGACCCGGGCGACCTGCAGATGCTGACTCAGGCCGCCCAAAGCTCCTATCGTAGCGGGCGGCTCGACGACGCGCTGGGCGACTACGATCGCGCCCGGCAGTTGGCCCAGAAGCAAGGCAACGCGGATCGAGCATTCGAGCTCGGCTACGTGGCTGCTGCCATCGAACACAAACGTCGCAAGCACGAAGCGGCCATGACGCGATTCCTCGGCATCGCCCGCGCCATGCCCCAAAACGCCCGGGCGGCCGATGCCCACCTGCTGGGTATCGACCATGCGGCCGAAATGACGAAGCAGCGGCCCAAGGAACTGCTCGACGGCTACATGGAACTGCTCGGCGAACACCTGCAACACTGGCCCAGCGGTCCCACCGCCGACGTCGTCCACCGGCGGCTCGGACGGTTACACGCCCACGCCCGCCGCTGGAAGGATGCGATCGACGCGTACCGGTCTATCTCCGTTGCCGACCCGGCCTATCGCGAAACAGTCGAAGCGCTTTCGGTGTGCTATCGGGCGTGGCTCGATGAGGCGGTGGCGGCCGGTAAGCCCGTCGAGACGCTTGCCACCACGGCAGCCGATTGGTTCGAGTCGCTGTTGAAGGATTCGCGCGGGGCGCTGCCGGAAAAATGGAACTCTATGCAGCGCGAGGCCGTTGTGGCGGCGGCCCGGCTGCGATTGAACTACACGACCGGGGGTGACCGTTACTCTCGGGCGGAGCACGCCCTCCAGGCCGCGATCGACGATTCCGCGGACGCGACGCCCGCGTGGCGCTCGGCCGCCGAGTCGTTGCTGGTCTACTCGTTGGCCGGTGGAGGCCGCCGCCGCGAGGCCGACGCCGTGCTCAAGCGGCTTTCCGGCGGTTCGACCGAAGCGATGCTCGGCATGCTCGAAGGCCTGGGACGCCTCGCCCGCGACGAACAAGTTACCCAGCGGCGCGAACTGGCCCAATTGCAACTCGACGCCATCGCCCTGTTGCCGCCGGACCGCACGGCATGGAGTGCATCGCAGAAGCGAACGCTCAGCCTGTTGCACGTGCAGGCCCAGGCCAACGCTGCCCGAACCGCGAAAGCAGCGTTGGAGAAATGGCGCGAGCTGGAGAAGAAGTCCCGGCCGCAGAGCCCGCGCTGGTTCCTGGCAAAATACCGCGTGGCCGAGATGCACTGCGAGATGGGCAACAAGCAGCAGGCCAAGAAGATCATCACGCTATTGGAGTTGCTGCATCCGGAAATGGGTGGAATGAGGACGGAGTTTAGGGCGTTGCTCGAACGCTAGGCGACCAACCAAACCGTTTAGCGGTCGCCGGCACGGCGACGTTGTTCGAGCGATACATCGCCGTACCGGCGACGGCTAAACTTGTAAACGCGACACGTTTGACTTGAACATCATGCCAAGAATCATCATCGCAATGCTGCTGACGATCGCACCTGCCGCCGCATGTGCAGACCCTCCCGACGCGGCCGTCTATCGGCTGATCGATCAACTGCGCGAGTCGACCGCGAAGCTGCGTATCGATGGGATGGACCGCGATTGGCGGGGGGTGCCCGAGATGACCGATCCCCGTGGCGACGCCGGCGGCGATGCAAGCCGCGACGTTACGGGCGTGGCGATTGCGCCGCGGGAGGACGACCTTTGCGTTATGATCCACACGGCCGGCACGCCGTCGACCGACCGCTTTGTCTTCTACCTGGTTCTCGACGCGGTGGGCAACGACGGCGATAACTTTGAAATCATTCTGGCGGCGCTCGGGCAGCCGCCCGTGCTGCGGACCTACGGCAAAGACCGGCAGCCGGGCGAGAGCATTCCGCTGACGCACGCCAAGGTGGCCGTCCGCCGCGTGGTCGAGATGCGCATTCCGTATCGCGACATGCTGGCCGGGCTGTCTGCGGAGCAGGCCGAGTTGCTCACCGGCCCGAAGGCCAGGTCGTGGATGCGGATCAAAACCCAAACCTGGGACACACGGCTGCAACGCGTCGTCGATCTCGGCCCGGCGGCGGGCAGCTTCCGCCTGCTCAAGACGCCCTATCCGCTCGACGGGCCGTTGCCGCCGAACTCGGCCGAGCCGGTCGTTGCCGCCATGCCGGTCCGCGGGCAGTGGGTCGTGGCACAAGCCGCCTTCGGCCCGTTCACCCACAGCAAGATCTGGGCCTACGACCTGGTCAAAGTCAACGGCAGCGGGCGGCAATCCGACCCGGTCCGCAGCCAGAAGAACTCCGACTACTTCGCCTGGGGCCAGCCCGTCTTCGCGCCGGCGGCCGGACAGGTTCGCACGGCACCGAGCGACTTCGACGACGTCGTCCCCCGCGGCACACCGGCCCCGGCCAACGAGGGTAACCACGTCTACATCATCGCTTCCGATCGCTTCGGACTCAGCATGGGGCATTTCCAAAAAGGCAGCGTCACGGTCAAGCCGGGCGAGCAGGTGACCGCCGACCAGCAGGTGGGTTTGGTGGGTAACTCGGGCAAGAGTCTCGCTCCCCATCTGCACGTGGCCGCCTGGGGCGGCGTCTTTCGCGCCAAGACCGTACCGATCGCGTTTGCCAAGGTCCGCGTCGGCCTGAACCCCGTGGACAACGATCCATGGGCGCGCGAACTCGATCGTTGGCAACCGCGATACGGGTTCCTCGTGTCCCCGTAGCCATCTTGCTCCGCAAGATGTGGCTTCGTCTCGCGGAGCGAGACGACTACAATAGCTTCGTCTCGCGGAGCGAGACGGCTACTATCTTGACGCCGCTTTGTCTGCCCGATAAATTAGACGATGTCCTGAGACTTCGCCGCGTCCAGGATCGGTGCGTGCTGTTATGTAATCGTTAAAGTCGACGTGTTCGTCAACGTTTGCGCAGTTCGCCCGATTCACCAAACGCCGTACCGGTTCATCGGTTGGAGCGGTTCGGTCTGAAAACTTGATCTCCGGACGTCCATGTCGCAGCCGACCCATCCGTCGTTCTACGCCCGCTATGCCTGGCCGCTGATGGCCGTGCTGGTTGCGCTGATTCCGTTGACCATTCAAGGCGTGGTCGGAACGTTCCAATCGGCGAACAATAACGTTGCCCAATGGCTGCCGCAGAACTCCAAGGAGGTGGCCCGGTACGACCGATTCCGCGGCCGGTTTGGTGCCGACGACTTCGCATTGGTAAGCTGGGACGGCTGCACCCTGGACGATCCCAACGGCAAACTGGAGTTATTCGCACGCAAAGTGGCCCCGCCGCCGGAATTGGCCGGCAAGGACGACCGGGCGCGATGGTTCACGTCGGTGGTTACCGGGCCACGCGTGTTGAAGATGCTCACCGAAGAGCCGCTGAATCTCTCGCGAAAAGAGGCGATCGAGCGTTTGCAGGGAACGCTGGTCGGGCTCGACGGCAAGATGACCTGCGCGCTGGTAACGCTCTCGACCGAAGGCAACGACAAGCAGACCGCGGCTCTCGATGCGCTGCAGGCGATTGCCGTCGACGACTGTGCCGTTCGCAAGCAGGACCTTCGCCTGGGCGGCAATCCGATCGCCAACGCCGCAATCGACATCGAAAGCGAGAAGGCCGTCAGGCAGTGGATCATCTTCTCGTGGGCGATCACCCTGGGTATGGCCTGGTGGAGCCTGCGAAGCTGGAAGTTAATGAGCATGATCTTCGTCGTGGCCGGCTACAGCTCGCTGATGGCCACCGCGCTGATCCATTACACGGGCGGGACAATGAACCTGGTGCTGGTGGTCGTGCCCGTGCTGATCTACGTCCTGCCGCTGTCCGCCGCGGTCCATTTGGCGAACTACTACCGCGATGCGATTCGCGAGGCGGGATCGGCCGGGGCACCGGTCCGCGCTATGCTTGCCGGGTGGACGCCCTGTGCGCTGTCGGCCGTGACGACGGCGCTGGGGTTGGTCTCCTTGTGCGTTAGCAACATTGTGCCCGTGAAGATGTTCGGCGTCTATTCGGCGCTGGGTATCCTGCTGAGTCTGCCGATGCTTTTCGGGCTGCTGCCGGTGATGATGGAGACGTGGCCGTTTAGCGCGTCGCCGAGCGCAGCGGGATCGTCTGGGGGCGCGACCGACCGTTGGCTCCGTCGGCTGGCCGGGGGAATCGTTCGCCGCCACCGCCCGACGCTGGCGATTTGCCTGGCGGTGCTCACGTTGGTCGGTGCCGGCGTGGTCTACATCGACACGACCGTTGCGCCGGGGCGGTTCTTCTCGCCTAAGAGCCGCTGGATGCTCGACGGCGCCTGGCTACAGGAGCAACTGGGAGCGGTCGTTCCGTTTGAGGTCGAAATCCGCTTCGATCGCGACCCCTCGAAGATCTACGATCGCATGGAACTGGTTCGCCGTGCGGCCGCCGCGGTTGGCGACGTCGAGCAAGTGGGCGAAACGATCTCGGCGGCCACCTTCTGCCCGTCGTTTCAACCGCGCAGGAGTCAGGGCGGGCCCCAACTTGGCAACGGCGGGACCGGCCGCGCGTTTCTAAAGGTCTTCGGAGCAGGCGACGGAGAGCTGATCAAACGCAATATCCTGAACAAGCGTTTGCAGCGACACCGCCGTCGCTTCCTCGAAACCGACTACTTCACCGAAGACAAAAACGGCAAGTACGAATACTGGCGAATCAGCGCCCGGGTGCGCGGCAGCAAGGAGATCGACTACGGGCGGTTCACCAGTAACATCGAGGATCGGCTCGACCGCTTCCGGCAAGCCGAGGGCGAGTCGGCAAAGAACGCCGACGTGACCCTTACCGGGATGGTCCCGCTGGTGTTCCTTGCCCAGCGCGAGTTGTTCGATGGACTGGTGCGGAGTTTCTGCCTGGCGTTTGCGATGATTGCCGTGGTGATGGTATTGCTGCTGCGGAGCGTGTCGGCCGGCCTCTTGGTGATGATCCCTAACGTGTTTCCAGCCATGGTGACCTTCGGCACGATGGGGTGGACCAACTCGCCGGTGGACGTCGGCGCGATGATGACCGCCAGCGTTGCCCTGGGAATCGCCGTGGACGATACGCTGCACTACCTGACGTGGTTCCGCAGAGCGCTCGACGGGGGACATTCGCGACGGGCAGCGATCATCGAGGCCTTTCTGCGATGCGCCCCGGCGATGACCCAAACAACGCTGATCGCCGGGCTGGGTCTGCTGGTCTTCTGCTTCTGTTCGTTCCAGCCGATCGCCCAGTTCGGGCTGCTGATGTTCATTCTGCTGACCGCCGCCCTGGTGGGCGACCTCGTCCTGCTACCCGCCATGCTGGCCTCCCGGCTCGGCAAGTGCTTCCAGCGAAGAAAGAAGAAAGGGGAGTGAAGAATGATGAATTATATTGCCGGGCGAGTAGCGAACCGACGCCGCGTTGCCCTTCACCTGCACGAATACCTTGACCAGAATGGTGAAACAGAAAATCACCGTGGTCATAAGAAGAGAAGACCATTCTCGCCGCAGGTGGGTTCGCGATTACTTGAGCACTTCCCAAAACTCATCTGGTGTGCAGCCTGCATTTCGTAACAACCCACTGAGTGTCCCCGTCTTCAGGGTCTTGTCCGCATGGACCGGAACGGATAGGCGGTAGGGGTGACCTTCCTTCTTTAGGATGTGGTGACTACCGGATATTCGGGCTACCACAAACCCCAGTTCGCAGAATGCCTTTATGGCTTGTGCGCCCGTGATAGCCGGTCGTTTAGACATTCACCAGAGTCCATCTTTCAATCGACCCCGCTGGACGATCAACATCAACCGGTGCCCACGGAACATCCAGGTTATCTTCGCGATACGACACTACCGTTTCCCGAAAGGCATCTTCAATGTTGCATAATGCCTCTTCTACTGAGTCGCCCTGGCTGATAACGCCCGGCAACCGCAGAGCATGGGCCGAATATCCGCCCTCCTCTTCTGGGCAGACCACAACGCGACACTCAAAAGCACTGCCCTCGACTAGCGTCTCCCAGGGCGTCACATCCAATAGCCTAGATGGACTCCCAAAGCGAGCTGGTTCATCAATTGGGTCATTCACTGTCGCTGACATCGTTCTCCTCCTTCGTCTCTTCTACAGTTATGCGGTGGGAACCCAATGGCTCATCATCGCACAGCAACTCCAACGCATGAACGCCAGCAATAGGTGGCAACATGGGCATAGGAAGCGCAACCTCAACAGTTTGCAGGGGATCAGGGCACTCGATTGCGAACTGAATTTGCAGGAGTACCGTGTTCTGCTCCAGGTTTACATATCGCAACACACATTGTGCCTTTCCGCGTATGTCAGTAAGACTAATATAGGCACAGGGGCATATCGCCCGGTTCCCTCCGGGGATGAGG
Source organism: Candidatus Nealsoniibacteriota bacterium (assembly GCA_013202865.1). Taxonomy (GTDB): domain Bacteria; phylum Planctomycetota; class Planctomycetia; order Pirellulales; family Thermoguttaceae; genus JABMRB01. Next base: position 8,018 of record JABMRB010000102.1, read on the forward strand.
GTCTTCTCTTCCCCATTGACCTCAATCGCTACCGGTTTTGCTCCATCCTTCTTGAAAGTCACTCTGTTAAACGTGCCGACAATGATGTGCTTCCCGGTGGCGGCGTCCTGGTAGACACTGTCCGCCAAAAGCAATGCTTGTAAAACTGGTTTCACTCGTTTGGATTCCCGTTAGCGCAAACAAAAAGCCACCAATTGGACACAAAGGCGGCTTCGGCTCCTTCTTTCCTTCGCCATTTGCCGAGTCCTCCTGACCATCCATGTTATCGGCTAGGCTTTCGAGGTGGGCCAGTCTACCAACCCCCCAACCCATCAGTTTAACCGTACCATGCGTGACTCGCGTGTGTCAACCAAGGAGCACCCAAGGACATTGAAATTATATCCCCACCGCCCCAGATAGTCAAGACGAGGTATCGAGCCAACGTACCCCAGAGGGGGCGCGGAGCCGTTCTGACATCAATTCTGTCGAACGGTGCCCAGCAACACACTCCTAGGGCACTACCCTTTCTTCCTTCCTTCCTTTCTTTCTTCATTCATCATTCTTTATTCCTCTCACGCCCCCCGTGGGTGTGGTCTAAAATGGGCTAGACTTGAGTATGAGCACCTCATCATCTCAAGACGACTGGCGGGCACAAGCGTTACGGAACATGGAAGAGGCTGACCAGCCAGCGGCACCGCACGAGCGGCAGGACAACTGGGCTGCGACGGTCCTGCTGAAGTTCGGATTGTTGATCCTGCTGACGATTCCGTTGGTTTGGATCGGCGGCTACGGCTTCTTGGTTGCCACGGGCATGGCGGCCTGGTACCTGTTCTGGCCGCGATAGACGGCTGCGTTGCGGCGTGCGCTTTCCTCAACGTTTAGCGGGCGGGCTTGCCCGCTAAACGCCCGTTCGCGGTCCATCTTCGTTCGCCCTTTCATTGCGCCGAGCCAACAGCGCTAAGAACGCGGGCACCAGGATCGTGCGGATGACGAACGTGTCGAGCAACACACCCAGCGCCAGCGCAAAGCCCAACTCGTGCATCGCCCGAAGCTTGCCGAACGTCATCGAGGCGAACGTGCCGGCCATGATTACGCCGCAACTGGTGATGATCCCACCCGTGCAGATCACTGCCAGGCGAAGGCCTTCTTGCAGCCCGTGGCGACGCTGCTCCTCGAACGCGCGGGTGGTCAGGTAGATATTGTAGTCGGCACCCAGCGCGATCAGCAGCACGAACAGGAAGATCGGCACCTTCCAATCCAGCCCGTGAAACGAATCGCCATACAGAGCCGCGAAGAACCACTCGGTGATTCCAATGGTCACGAAGTAACCCAGCAACACCGAGAGGATCAGGTAGACGCAAACCACCGGGCGCCGCAACAGCACAAGCAAGACGGCCAGCACGGCAATCACAACCAGGACCTGAATGCGAACCCGGTCGCTGGTCGTCACGGTCTTAAGGTCGCGAATTCCGGCGGTCGTGCCGACGAACTCGAACGAGGCCCCTTTCCAGGCCTTGGCGAGTTGGTTCCGATTCTCTTTCGTCAGTTCCTCCGGCCACTCAGAACACGAGCCGTCGGACAGTGCCCGCAGGCGATCGTCCACCAGATCGAGCAGTTCGATACTCTCGCTCGAGAAGGGATCGTAGCGGAAGACGAGGTCGAACTTGGTGACCTTGCCGGCGTACGGCCCGGTCTGCGAGAGGAAGACGGCCTTGCTGTCCGGGTGCCTGGACACGATCGGTTTGTCGATACTAGCCAACCCGAACCCCGGCCGGCCGCCCAGCGGCGTGGTCAGGCTGCTGACGCCCAGGATCGGGCGGATCGATTTCGTCTCGCTGTCGTCGGGTACCTCGTTGCCGTCGAGAACCTCTTCGGCGTCGGGAACTTCCTGTCGGAGGTAGTAGAGGAATTTTGTAAGCAAGGCAACGCGGTTCTGCCCGGTCTGTTTGTCGAAAGTGCCGTCGCGGAGCCGGGCCAATATCGTCACCGGGCCGGTCTCGCCCGGGTGGAAATGGTCTCGCAGCAGGCGTGTACCCTCGACGCTCGGACGTTCGGCGTCGAGTTCACCGAGCAGGTCGTAGGTGATCGGCACGGAGAACCCTTCCCACATCGGCAACGCTAACAACGCAACGCTCCCGAGCAAGATCAGCCCCGGCCGGGCGATTACACCGCGCGCCAGCCACCGCCAAAAACCGCCGAACAACGATGCCGACACGCCCGCGTCACCGGCCGCGTCCGCACCTTCGATCCGCCCGACGCCGAACGGCCAGAAAACGATCCGCCCGGCAAAACGCAACAGCGCCGGGGTCAACGTAACGCAGGCCGCCAGGGTCACCGCCAGGCACAAGGCGATCACGGGGCCGCTATTGCTGAACTTGCCGAAATCGGCGAAGAACATCATCGCCAGGCCGACGATCGTCGTCAGCGCGCTGGCCGCCAGGGCGTTACCCACCTGCCCCAACGCCCTGGCAATCGCGTCGTCCGGACTCCGGCCGCGCTGCAATTCCTCGCGGTAACGCGAGATCAAGAACAGGCAATAATCGGTGCCGGCCCCGAACAGCACGACCACGATGAATATCTCGGTCGTGGAGAAGACCTTCAGATCGAACCACTCGACGCCCGAACTCCATTGCACCAGCAGACCGACCAGTCCCTTGGCCGTAGCCACCGAAACGCCAATCGTCACCAGCGGCACGATCACCAGCCCGGGTGCCCGGTAGACCAGCAGCAGGATGAGCACGACCAGGACTATCGTGGCGCGTTCGGTAACCTCGATGCTGTCGGCGGCCGAGCGAAGGAAGTCGCATCCCACCGCCGCCGAGCCGGTCGTACCGAGTTGCAGTCCCTCGGGCAATTCGGAGCGGTCCGGCAGGACGCCCCGCTCGCGGATCTCTTCGACGTCGTCGTAGATCGACTCGACCAGCGATAGGTTGTCGACGGCCATGAACTCGTTGCGCAGAAACAACACGATCAGGGCGGCCCGTTTGTCGGTGCTGCGCAGCTTCTCGTCGAGCACTTCGCTACGGGGATCGTCGTGCCGCCCTTTAGTCTTCGGCCCCAGCACATCGACGATGCGGGCGTCCTCCTCCATAAGGGCTCTGAAGTAGTCGATCAGCGCGTCGACGGCGTCGTTGTCGGAGCTGCTCAGCTCGCCGTCGTCGCGGGCCACGACCAGCACGAGGCCGCTCTTGTGCTCGACCTCGGGGAAGGCCTCGTCGAGAAGCTTCGCGCCGCGCACGCTGGTCATCTCCGCCGGCAGATAGGCGAAGTCGCCGTCGTGGGTGATGTCCTTCCAACGAGGGGCACTGCACTGAAGCCACGCCACCAGCAGCGCCCAGCCCAGCAAGACCGGCAAGCAGAGCCGGTATCGAGAGATCAAGATTCCCAGACGATTGAACATCACGCCGATCCTACCAGATCGACCGTTCCCGGCACAGTGGCATCGGCGTCTCGCCGGTGGTAGCTACGGTCGCCAGACCGTGAGAATTGCTCTGGAAAACCACGCTCTGGCGAGCGTGGCTACTTCACTGCTCCACCTGCCCTACCGTTTCTGCCCGAGCCGTCGCGCGGTCTCGATCGCAGCAGCCAGCACGACGTCTTCGGAATCGTTCTTCAACACAACCCTGCCGTCGGCCGGGCGGGCCGTCTGATGCACGACCACGTCGGGTTCGACGCCGACGCGGCTGTAGGCACGCCCGTTGAGTGAGTAGAACTTGGCGGTGGTCAACCGAATGCCCGCCTCGGAAATACCCAGCGGAAAGATCCCCTGAACCGATCCCTTGCCGTAGCTACGGGCCCCGACGATCGTGCCGCGACGATGATCGCGGATGGCCCCGGCGAAGATCTCGGCCGCACTGGCGCTGTCCCGGTCGATCAGTACGACCAGCGGCACACGCCACGTTCCGGCGATATGGGCGGAGTAGGTAAAATCCTCCTGCACGCTTCGCCCACGCGTCGAAACGATGATCCCTCGCTCGACGAACCTGTCGGACACTTCCACGGCCGTGACCAGCAATCCCCCCGGGTTGCCGCGGAGATCCATAATCAGCCGCCTCATGCCTTGCCGGTGCAGGTCCCAGAGCGCCGTGTCGAGGTCGCGGCACGTCGTCTTCTGAAAGCAGACCAGTTGCAGATAGGCGACGCCGTTTTCCCGGTCGATGATCCGGGCGTTGTCGATGCTGGGTACTTCGACGCGTCGTCGGCGGATGCTCAATTGCCGCGGCAGTTCCGACGGGGCGGTTACGACCAGTTCCACGATGCTCCCTTCCACGCCTTGCAGCAGATTGGCCGCCTGATCGGTCGAGAGGTCCTTGGTCGGTTGGCCGTCGACGGAGACAATTTGATCGCCGGCACGCATCCCACCCTCGTCGGCGGGGCTCTTTGGAATCACGCGGACGATCCGCAGGGTCTCGCCGTCCGCCTTCAACTCGATCCCCAAGCCCACGAAGTTACCTTCGATTTGCGAGTAGACTTCGCTCAGTTGAGCGGGCGTGAGGTACGCCGAGTAGGGGTCGAGCGTGTTGGTCGCCCCGCAAAGGTATTCCAGCACGACCGCCGTGGGATCAATCCCCAGTCGCTGCTCGGCCAGCCGCGACGCAACGGCCGCCGCGTTGCGGGCGTCTTCTCGCGAATGAACGGCGAGTTTTCGCAGCGTTTGCCGCAATTCGTTGCGGAACTCCTCGACGGCCTCCGGGCTCTGCTGGCGGAGGTTGCGCCGGACGAAGGCCGGCTCGCTCAGTGCAACTTCCAGGTCGTAGGTGCCGCACTCGACGACGCTCTGCCAATGGGGAGCGTCCACGTGATGGGACTGGATCTTCAGCAGCACCTGGTTGTACAGTTCCAACGCCTTCTCCGGCGACAGGCTGACTAGCGAGCCCAGAAAGCTGCGGTCGAGGTAGCGGCGGCCGAGATCGTAGTGCAGCCGGGTCAACTCGAAACGACGCTGCAGGCCCGGGTCGTCGGGAAACGCCCGCATGGCTTCTTCGTAGTGCGTCAGTGCGTCGCTCCATCGCCGCTCGACTTCCATCTTGTATCCGCGCTGCAGCAGTCCGTCGATCTCTGCCGTATGGTTCGGGATGGAGATCGTCGTGGCCTGCGTCGTGGCCGCGTCGCTGAGCGAAACCGGTTGCTGTGCAAACGCTGTGGCGGCAAACAGAACCGCCGCCGTTGTGAGCCAGAGGCGCAGCGTGAGAGAAGAGACCCTATGTCGCATGGTGTCGTCCGTGGTTGGTGGGAGCGTCGTGGGTTGCCACGTCAGGCGGCGCGACGCTTCGGGGTGGGGGTGGTTTCCTTACACGGGCCACGGCGCGGGTCTGCTACCGCGGCCAGAAGAATATAGTGCGCGTTTCGCCGCGCGTCAAAAATTCCAAACGCTTTTTTCTCTGCCTAATTCGTACGACCCGTGCATCCCGATATCCCTCGCTCGCGTCGCAACGGCTAAGCCCGGCAACGCCGCAAAACGGCATTGCGCCGAATGCTCCGCAAGCGAGCACGTGTGCCAAGTAGACCGGTGATACGGCGCCGCGCCTCATCAATCGTGCCGCAGGAAAAACCGGAACAACCCGTAGGTCAGGGCTCGCCCTGACGCTTTACACCTAAGAAGTCGTACAGGAATTACTTCCCGATTTGGCTATGAGC
>JABMRB010000984.1 GCA_013202865.1 Candidatus Nealsoniibacteriota bacterium
CTCTCCAACGGTCTGCCCCGTCGGCGCCGACACGATGCCGGCACCTCAGGGGCAGATCGTTCGTTACGCAACCGCAACACCCGATTTTGGCTCTTGTGCGGCCGCCTCGCGCAATCCCTCTGCCGTGTCGAGAATCAACGCCACGCAATCGCAGGTCCTTTTCAAGAGCCGTTGGCAAGCCTGTATCGGCTCGATCTTGGCTTTCTCCGCGTAGCTCTTGACGTAGCTCCGACAGAACCCGCGGTCCGATTCGATCTTGTGGCCGAGAACCTCAAGAAGGATTGTCCCGCCAAGCTGCGCCACAACCTCATTGTCCGGTTGCTGGCCGGGCAGCTTAGTAATAGTGCCGTTGCGATCGTCGGCCGCGTGGGTCAACTCGTGCGCCCAGGTCAAGAGGTTCTTGACGCCCAGGGCGATTGCCGAACCGTGCTGGTAGTAGCCGTAGTAGCGGGAGCCCTTGCCGTTGAAACAATCGACCGACACGCCCCACGATTCGGCCACGTCGCGCAACGGCAGCGATTCGAGCCACGCGACCGTTTCAGGGTCGGGCCCGGGCAGCGGGTCACCTTCGGTATCCTCCAAGCGGAATACCGGGGCACTTGTGAACCCGTAGATTGCGGCCTTTTCTTCCCCTGTTTCCTTGTCCTCGAATTTCCGGATACAAGGGCAGAGAATGGGAAAGCTTTTGGAACCTTTCTTGACGTGTCGGCCGACTGATTCCCATTGTCGGTAACCGCGGGCGTCACCGGTCCCGGCAAGGGCTGCCAGTAGTTGGTTACTCCACGACCATCGGCGGCAAGGCGTATCATCCTTGCGGTTGACGAAGATGGGGGCGAGTGCTTTCGGCAGATTTCCAGACCGAAAAGCCTCCAAGATACGGGTGGCGGCAGACTCCGCCTTGCGGTAGAATTGCATGTACTCATTCCTCTGTGTAGGAGTGGGTCACGGCCCCGGTAGTTTGCGCTACGCGGGGCCACTTTTGTTTGCTGACGAACAACGGCGTTCGCCAGTCGTCTCTTATAGAATACCGATTTGCTGAAAAACGTCAATAGGGTATCGGCAAAAAATCTTTCGGGCTGCAATCAATTCGTTTCTCGCGCGCCCCCATCACGTCACGGCCGTACAGTGAACGAGTGTCTTGACGGTTGCCGTGAACGACGGACAAACAGCAGGCCAACAGCGGTGCAACAAGGTGTCAGCAAGTGAGAAAACGGGGGGGGCTCGGAAGCGATGCCCCCCCGGGGCCCCCCAACGGCGAGGCGGTTCTTCTTGATATAGTTGCCCCCGCTATTTTGCGCCCTGAAAGTGGGTAGCCCTTTTTCACAACACCGGTGGCGTTCATACAACTAGTGAACGGATGGCGCCCTAGGAAACCGGGGTGGGGTGCCCCCTTCGCCATCTCACGCAGTGTTATATTCCGCGTCTGGAATGTAAGCTGCAAAAAGCTGTGGCAAGACAGGTAGCCTGCCCGCAGCCCCGCGACGATCACGCCGTTCGCAATGGCAACTCCTTCCGTTGCAGTCGTGGTCGAGGTGGTACGTTGCGGCAGCGACGGTGGGAGGAGTGAGGGGCGGGTGCAGGCTTTGGTGACGTCAGTGGTCCCTGTTTGGGCTGCCAGACTCGTTCTGGTCCAGTGTCTCTTCCGCGGGTTTGACAGCCATCGCGCCCGGAGGGTAAGATAGGGGCTGTCGTTGCAACGATCTGAGTCTCTGCTCCAGGGAAGATGCTCTAAGATGCGAACCAGCAATCTGGTCACCCATCGTCGAACTGTGCGGGGCACGGCAGGAGTCGGTTCTCACGGGGCGCTGCGGCCGGGGCTGCACCGGCTGCGGTTCGAGACGCTGGAACACCGGCTGCTGCTCGATGGTGTCCCGCTGATCACCGAGTTTATGGCCGACAACGTCTCCACGCTCTACAGCCTGCCGTTGGACGATTATCCCGACTGGATCGAACTCTATAATCCCGGCCCCGGATCGGTCGACCTGAAAGACTGGTATCTCACCGACCGCAAGAGTGAACTGCACCGTTGGCAGTTTCCCGAACACCGCCTGTTGGCGGAGGACGAGTTTCTCGTGGTGTTGGCTTCGGGTATTGGCACGATTGAGCCCGGGGGCCAGTTGCATACCAATTTCAAGCTAGGCGTCAACGGCGAATACCTGGCGCTGACGCGTCCCGATGGGACTACGGTGGTCTCCGAATACGATCCCGCGTATCCGCCGCAGAGCCCCGACGTGTCGTACGGGCTGACCACGTCGTTGGACGACGAAGCCTACTTCACCACACCCACCCCCGGCGAGGTGAATCCTCCCTTGTTCAAGAAGAGCGTGTTCAGCATACCGCACGGGTTTTTCGTGGAGCCGATCCAGGTTGCCCTGGACACGGTGACGCTCGCCGAGCCGATCTACTATACAACCGACGGCACCGTTCCGACGCCAGCGGACCAACTTTACGATGGTCTGATCGTCGTCAACACAACCACCACGATGCGAGTCCGGGCATTTGGTCTCGGGGCGACGCCGACCGTCTACACGCAGACCTACATCTTCCTCGACGACGTTCTCTCTCAGCCTGCCGACCCCGACGGGTTCCCCGTTACGTGGGAGGCTGCCGACGGCTCTTCGGTCGTTGCCGACTACGAGATGGACGCCGACGTTGTGACCGATCCTCGCTACGGCGGCTCGTTGGTCGAAGATTTTCTGGTCATACCGGCGGTTTCCATCGCCATGGATCCGGACGACCTTTTCAGCGTGGAGACAGGGATCTACGCCAATCCTTTGAGTCGTGGCCAGGATTGGGAACGGGCGGCCTCGATCGAGTTGATCTATCCGGACGGCAGCGAGGGGTTCCAGGTCGACGCGGGCATTCGGGTCCGGGGAGGCGACAGCCGCGTTCCGGCCAACTCGCCCAAGCACTCGTTCCGCGTCAAGTTCAGCAGCGACTACGGTACGTCCCGGTTCGAGTTTCCGCTGTTTCCCGGTTCCGACGTGGAAGAGTTCGACAACCTGCTGCTTCGCGGCGGCTATCAAGACACGTGGCTCAGCCCCGATCCCGACGACCGCCACGGCGCCACGCTGCTTCGCGACCGCTGGGCCCGCGAGACCCATCTGGCCATGGGCCAGCCGGCCTCCCGAGGGTTGTTTGTGCATCTGTACGTAGACGGTTTGTACTGGGGCGTCTACGAACTCTCCGAGCGGATCGATGATGCCTACGGCGCGATCCACTTCGGCGGCAACGAGCCGGACTACGACGTGATCGATTCCGGCGAGTTGACCGACGGTACGATCGACGCCTGGAACGCCCTGATCGACATGGCTACCGCGGGCGTGCAGAGCGACCAGAGCTATGCGGCTATCCAGCAGTATCTGAACGTCCCCAGCTTCATCGATTTCATGATTCTCAACGTCTTTGCCGGCCGGATCGACCTGGCGGACGGCAACTGGTACGCGATGCGCAACCGCGCGACGAACGAGCCGTTTCGCTTCTTCTCGTGGGACGCCGAGAGGACCCTCCGGGCGACGGACGAGGACCAATCCGCGGTCACCGGGACGAACTCGCCGGCGTACCTCTACGGGAAGCTTCGCGAGAACGCCGAATTCCGCCGGGCGTTCGGCGACCGGGTGCAGCGTCACTTTGCCAACGGCGGCCCGTTGACCACCGAGGCGACCGCCGACCGTTGGACGCAGCTTGCCGCCGTGCTCGGCGACGCCGTGGTCGTCGAATCAGCCCGGTGGGGTGACTACCGCCGTGACGTCCACCCGTTCAGCGGCGGTCCTTACGAACTGCACACGCTTGACGACCATTGGATCGTGGAATCGCAGCGACTGGCGGGCGAATATATGGCACAGCGTACGGACATCGTGATCGACCAGTTCCTCGCCGCCGGGCTCTTTTCGCCGGTCGAAGCCCCCACGCTGAGCCAACCTGGCGGGTCGATCGATCCGCAAAGCAGCCTGATTCTCACGGCGCCGCAAGGGGCAATCTACTACACGACCGACGGGGCAGACCCTTGGCGATTCGGTGAGGGCGTTGATCCGAGTGCATCGCTGTACGCCGGCCCCGTGCCCTTGACCGGGGACATGGTCATCAAGGCCCGGACGCTTCTCGACGATGGCCGATGGAGCGCCCTGGCCGAGGCGACTTTCTACCGGCCTATGCCGCTCGTGATCACCGAACTGATGTATCACGCCCTGCCGGACGAGGATCTGAACAGCCCCTTTTTCAGCGGGGACTTCGACTTCGTGGAACTGATGAACGTCGGGTCCGAGCCGTTGGACTTGAGCGACGTCGCATTCACACGAGGCATCGCGTTCCGTTTCGTCTTCAGTGCCGTCCACAGTCTCGAACCGGGCGAGCGGGTGGTGGTGGTAGCCAACTCTGCGGCGTTCTCGACCCGGCACGATACGGCCGGGATGCTCATCGCCGGCAGTTTTTCCGGCCGGCTGAACAATACTGGTGAACGGATCACGCTCTCCGGTTCGCTGGGTCATGTGATCGCCGACTTCACGTATAGCGACGACTGGTTCCCCATCACCGACGACGAAGGCTTTTCGCTGGTGCCCCGGCTGCTCTGCGAGGACCCAACCGATCGGGGTGACCCGGCAATCTGGCGCCCCAGCCATTACGTGGGTGGGTCGCCCGGCACGGCGGACCTCGGCTACAACCCCGGCTCGATCCTCATCACCGAAACGCTCACCCACAATGACGGGTTCCCGGGCGACTGGATCGAACTGTATAACACGACCGACGAGGACTTCGACCTCGGCGGCTGGTACCTCAGCGATAGCAGCCGCGATCTGATCATGTATCAAATCGCGGCCGGCACGATCCTGCCGGCCGGCGGCTACTTGGTGTTCTCCGCGGAGGAACACTTCAAGCAGGAGGGGCAACCCGGCGTGAATACGCCGTTCAGTATCAACAAACTGGGCGATTCGTTGCACCTCACCTCCGCGGCCGCCGACGGCTCGCTTGGCGGCTACCGCGAGGCCATTTCCTTCGGCTATGGATTCAATCCGGTCTCGTTCATCCGGCACACCAACAGCATGGGGGAGATTGAGTACGTGCCGTCGAGTGGCAACACGCCGGGCGAGCCAAACTTACCTCCGTTGGTCGGCATGACGAACGATCACGGGACAACCTATCTCTCGCCGGTGATCAACGAGGTGATGTACCACCCGGCCGGCGACGGCGATGAATACGTCGAACTCCATAATCCGCATCCCAGCGAGGCGAAATTGTTCGGGCCGTTCCAGGACGAGGACACCTGGCGCTTGACCGACGGTGTGTACTACAACTTCCCGCCGGGCGTGACCGTGCCCGGGTATGGCTACGTGCTCGTGGTGGGGATCGACCCCGACGAGTTTCGCGTCAAGTACGACGTGCCGGCAGAGACGCAGATTTTCGGACCGTTCGCCGGAGACTTGCTCAACACGGGCGACCGGCTGGTCCTGTCGCGTCCCGTTCCCCGAGCGAGTTTCGTTCCGTATTCCATGGCGGATCAGGTGCGTTACAACGTGCTGGGCGACTGGCCGATGGAGGCCGACGGGTACGGTCCGTCGCTGAACCGCCGCTCGCCGGCCCACTACGGCAACGACGTCCTCAACTGGACGTTGGGAATCCCGGGCGGCACTCCCGGCAGGCCCAACGTCGACGCCAGCCCCCCCACAGTCGTCGACCGCCACGTTTTCTACAACCACTCTGCGTTCGACGACAACGACCCCGTACCTGATGCCGACGACGATGGTGCCGTCGCTGTCGACAAGCGGGCCTTGCGGCCGGGTGAGATCGCCACTTTCGACCACTACACCAGCTACGGCCGGGGGATCAACGGCCTGATGATCGATCTGGCCGGCCTACCCGTGGGAGTTGCACTCGGCGTGGCCGATTTCGAGTTTCACGTAGGCAACGACGACAATCCTGACGCTTGGCCCGTGGCCCCGGCGCCCAGCGAGATCACGTTCCGTGCCGGAGCCGGTACAGACTACTCGGATCGAGTGACGATCGTCTGGCCCGATGGTGCCATCCGCAACCAGTGGCTCGAAGTGACCGTTCTGTCCACTGCCCACTGCCCACTGCCCACTGCTGACGTCTTCTACTTCGGCAATGCCGTAGCCGAGGCAGGCGATATGGATACCAACGCAAGGATAACCGTCGCCGACTTGCTCTTGGCCCGGAACAATCCCCGCGATCTCCTCAGTCCGACAGGGGTCGATTTCTCCTACGACTACAATCGCGACACGTACGTCAACGCCACGGACGTGTTGCTGGCTCGCAACAATCGAACGAGCTTCCTCGACACATTGCAACTGATCGACCTCTCTGGCGAGGCAGAGGAGGCCCAGGGACCCCCGCTGGCCAACCTAGCCTGGCTCACCGACCTCGACCAGTCGGCCACGCAGCGCCCGGCAGAGAAAGACGGTGCTGCGGAGGCTGTGGACTTATTGCTGGCTTCGCTGTGGTCGTAGGAATGCGACGGACGGTGCCCTGGGGCTGGGATTGTAAGAAACGTCATTTGCACACCAGTTTCAGCTTGCTCAAAAGCTGGGGGCAGAATGTGAGGATCTTACAATTCACCGCTGTTCAACCGGAAACCATGGTGGAGCACACCGGCACGTGCGGCGTGTTCGACCTGATGGCCGAGTTTGGGTTGTCGGTGGACGAGGCGTTGGAGGTATCCGACCATCTGCCGGTCTGGGCGGAGTTCAGCGTTCGGGAGTCGACGGTGGTGGGGCCGGTGGCGAGGAGGCCGATGAGGAGCAAGTAACCACGATCTTGGAGTGAGGTTCCCTGAAGTGGGCCTTCATTTTCTGGACGAATGGAGGATTCTTCGGAGAGGTCGCTTCCAATCCTTGCGGCCGTTGCTAAACTCATACTTATGCCGTTTGAGTTGGTCTTTCGGCATGGGCCGGAGCTCGAACGGTTGCACACATGGCGGCGGTTATCGTTTCATGCGTTGGGGCGGAATGTCGAGGTTCTCCCGGCGCACTGACACGTGGAGGAAGCGTCTATGTTTCGATCCTTTGTCTATCAACTCCTATTGGCTCTTGGCATTGCGGCTGGCCTTCTACTCTGCGGAGGAGCCGACACACAAGCCGACGAGGCGCAACTCGTGCCTGTGGGCGTTGCGAAGGTGGACATTACGCCCGAGCAGCCAGTACGCATGTACGGCTATGCCTCGCGCAAAACTGAATCCGAGGGAATTGCCGGACGCCTGAAAGCGAAAGCTCTGGCGATTGGCGGCGAGGCTGGCAACGAGCTTGCAGTCTTGCTCACCGTCGATTGTGGTGCCGTCCCCGCCGACCTGCGAGAGGAAGTCTTTCGCCGCGTGCAGTCCAAGACGTCGTTGAAGCCGGAGCGATTCATGTTGTGCAATTCCCACAACCACTCTGGCCCCAATCTGAAGGGCATGGCTTCCATCAGTGGCGTGGAGCATGAGCACCTTGCCACGTATGCCCAACAGCTCACCGATCGTTTGGAGAAAGTGGTCTTGGACGCGGTCGCTGCGCGCCAACCTGGGCGTCTTTCCTGGACCCAAGGCTCTGTCAGTTTTGCCGCCAACCGACGAGTCTTGACGGACGGCAAATGGACCGGCTTTGGCGCCGTACACGATGCGCCCGTCGATCACGGCCTGCCGGTGCTTCGTGTTACCGGCGCAGACGGCGCGCTGATGGCTGTGGTCGTCAACTACGCCTGCCACAACACGACGCTGCGGGGTGACTTCAAGCAGATCCACGGCGACTGGGCCGCTTGCGCCCAGACGGCCATTGAGGCCGCCCACCCCGGCGCTGCCGCGTTGGTGACCATCGGCTGTGGGGCGGACGCCGATCCCTGCCCGCACGGGACGGTCGAGCTGTGCGAGAAACACGGCCGGGCCTTGGCCACCGAGGTGTCGCGGCTGCTTGAGGAGGCCAATTGGCGGATGCTTCCCCCCACGCCGGCCGCCGCCGCGACAGTTCTCAAGGTATCTCACGGCAAGAACCCCGGCTCGGAGACGTTCCAGGTCGCCGTCTGGACGTTTGGCGACGAACTGGCCATGATCTTCTTCTCCGACGAGGTGGTCGTCGACTACGCCCGCCGACTGAAGCAGGAGTTTGACGGCGGCCGGCTCTGGATCTCGGCCTACACTAACGATGTATCCCGGTACATCGTCTCCAAGCGGCTGCTGAGTGAAGGGGGCTACGAGGTCCGCAGTTCGCTTAGCTCCCGCGTCACCGACGGTCACCACGAGCAGCTCACCCCGGCCATGGAAGACCGCATCATGGAGGCCGTCGAGTCGCTCCTGCCGGCGGGCTATCTGAGAAAATGACCGGTTTTGGAACGCAACTCGGGGCGACGGGAGTCTCTTCGCTGCCGGGGGGTAGGGTAGTTCCGCAAAGCCGTCGTGCAGAGGTTTCTCGGATGCACCGAATTTCCTAGGTTATTCGAGACGCACACCGGCGGGCAATGAACCCGATACGCGGGGAGCCGGTGGCTTGGCATCGCCGACGCTGGTATGATCTTGGACGATTGGGATGCAATCTCTCCGGAGCCTTTCCATGACCGACGTCACCCGAATCCTCTCCGCCATCGAAGAAGGCGACTCCCAGGCCGCTGAGCAGCTTCTCCCGCTGGTTTATGGGGAGCTGCGTAAGTTGGCCGCTCAGAAGATGGCCAACGAGAAGCCGGGCCAAACGCTTCAGGCGACCGGTCTCGTCCATGAGGCATATATGAGGCTGGTAGACGTGGAGAAGGCCCAACATTGGAACAGCCGGGGGCATTTCTTTGGGGCGGCTGCCGAGGCGATGCGGCGCATCCTGGTCGAGAATGCACGGCACAAGAACAGCCGAAAACGCGGCGGTGATCTGCATCGTGTCGACCTCGATACTGGAATTCACGTAACGGAATCGAGATCCGCGGAAGTCCTGGAGGTTGATGATGCGTTGACCCGGCTCGCTGCCGATGACCCCGAGGCAGCCGAACTGGTAAGGTTGCGGTTCTTCGCTGGCCTTTCCTTGGCCGAAGCCGCTGAAATCGTCGGACTCCCTCGCTCAAGTGCCTACGAGCTATGGGCTTACGCTCGCGCCCGAATGCGTTGCATAATCGGGCATGACGAGTGAGTAAGCAGTAGCGAGCGATTTTCTGGATTTTTCCTGGACAAATGGCTCGCCGTTTTCGCACTGTTCATTAGAGCCAAACGCGACCGAGGTGAATCGTCATGGACCCAACTGCTCAAAAAGCCAAAGAGATGTTCCTCTCCCTCATAGGGAAAGTACCCCCCGAGGAGTGGGGCTCGCATGTGGACCAAGTTTGTGCGGAGGACGAAAGCCTGCGGCAGCAAGTCCTTGAACTGGTCCATGCGCATCGTCAAGAAGACAGCTTCCTGGAAAAGCCCGCTTCCGGCTTCGTCCCCACCCTCACTCAACCCATCACCGAGCAGCCGGGCACGGTCATCGGCCGTTACAAGCTGAAGGAACAGATCGGCGAGGGCGGGATGGGCGTGGTCTACGTGGCCGAACAGACCGAGCCGGTACGCCGCAAGATGGCGCTGAAGATCATCAAGCCGGGCATGGACACCCGGCAAGTGATCGGGCGCTTCGAGGCCGAGCGACAGGCCCTGGCCCTGATGGACCACCCGAACATCGCCCGGGTTCTCGACGCCGGGGCCACCGAATCGGGCCGGCCTTACTTCGTCATGGAACTGGTCCGCGGGATGCCGATCACCGACTATTGCGACAAGGCGAAGCTGACCACCGACGAGCGTCTGGGGCTCTTCTCGAAGGTCTGCCAGGCGGTGCAGCACGCGCATCAGAAGGGGATCATCCATCGGGACATCAAGCCCAGCAACGTGATGGTCACGCTGCACGACGGCGTACCGATACCCAAGGTGATCGA